>JAUXUF010000315.1 GCA_030684645.1 Bacteroidota bacterium
CTGACAGGTGAGCCTAGTCGTGTGGCAGCCGGAAAACTCATCGACTGGAGTCTTGTTGCTGCGATTCAGAGGGGCATCCACGGTTGGTGCTCGGAACACAAGATTGACTTGGTGCCGGAGAAGCAAACTCTGGTGCTCAAAATTCTGTATGACCGCTTCTCCAAGTCAGACAGCGATATTCAAGAGGGCCTGAACGAAGCCCTCATGCTTGCCGCTTAACCTTCATGACGGCTCAAAATGCCTCGCTTTGAGGACCCTGATGACGGAGATGCCGAGACAAGACGGCTTCTCAATGAGGTTCTTGGTGACGTCATTCGAGACGCTTTGCCGATGTCGACACCAGGAAATTTAGTGAGTCGACGGCGCTGGTTCTCCATTGGCTTGTTGCTGCTTGCGCCCCTCTGCCTGGTAGCTGCGGTCTTGTTCTGGATTCAAGCTGACTTGGAGGCGGTTTCGATTTGGATCGGCTTCTCTCTTGTCTTGCTGATGGTCGGTGCTTGGCAGTTTGACAAGGCAAGCAAGGAAAGTGCCGTTGGGCGCTCTAAAACTCCATCGCCAAGTGGCGGCGACACGGCTTCCAAGAAGGCTCCACTCCGCCGCGTCCAATGACGCGATAAGCACGAGCAAAGGGTCACTGGCTCTAGTCATGCCTACTCAGGCCGGCTTGCTTTCAGAACTGATCCCGCACCAGTGGTTGCCGGACGAAACACTCTTCAGCCTTTGTAGCCGTCATCATCGACTTGCTGGGAGCCAGTTTGCATCTGACACCTGCAAGGCCCTCTTTGGCCATCCTACGCAGGGCAGTGCACATGATCTTCCCAGTAGGGTCGCGCACTTCGCCATGCGCTTTGGCCAGATTCTTGGCACAGCGGACGAGATCATTCTTCAGCGCACGCTCCTCCCTTACTACTTACCATTTCGTTCGGCAGCTTTCTCCTCTGCAGCAATGCATGCTATGGGGGGCCCAGGCATTCGCAGTTTGAAGTACCAGCTTGGACTCTTGACTAGCCGGTTTCGGGCAAACCATCCACTGAAGGCTTGCCCGCAATGCATGGATGTCGATTCACACCAGTGGCAGATTTCGTACTGGCATCGCGTGCACCAGCTGCCTGGAGTTTGGGTGTGCCCCTCACACGGGACTCCACTCCTTCGATCAACCATGAAGGCGACGGGCGTAGGGCGGTTTCACTGGCATCTCCCTTCACTTCAATGTTTGGAGCCGGAGGAGCCCAGCGCCGAGGCCATACCAACTCTCGTTCAACTAGGTGGAAGTGCGTCTGGTCTTTCGGATCTACCGCCTCTCACCCACTTCGCTCCGCTTCTTGTGGCTACGACCTACCGTTCTGCGCTCCACGAACGTGGCCTTCTGAAAGGAAAGGGAGCGGGTCGGCTCTCGCAGAGTTCGATCGGTCCTCAGTACGCAGACTACCTGCGCCCTCTTCGAGAGATTTCCGAAATGGCAGCCCTTCCGGCTTCTGCAGAAGATGCAGCCCGTGAAGTTGCGAGACTTTCTAATCCCCTTCGCACGAATACTCACCCGATCAGGCATCTCGCATTGATCGGATGGCTGTTTGGTGACCTTCCCGGATTTATGGCGAGGTATGAGATGGTCCGGCATGTGCCGGAGGATTACACATCCAACAAGCCCGAGTCCACACAAAACGAACGCCAGCAATCCAATGAAGAGCGAAAGGCTGCTCTCATTTCGTTGATTGCGCACGAAGGTCTCACGGCGTCGGCTGCAGCTCGGCATGTCGCTATCGACACGACCACAGCAATGATCTGGGCAGCAGGCGCGGGAATCGCCACGAAGAAGCGGCCGAGCAAGCTTCACCCCCAGATCAGAGACGAGATGGTCCGAGCGCTTCGCAAAGGAGTAGACAAGACTGAGGTTGCCAAAGTCGGCGAGGTCACCATTGAAAGCGTCACTCGTCTTCTGGGTACCGAG
>JAUXUF010000266.1 GCA_030684645.1 Bacteroidota bacterium
CGAAGAAGCAATCAAACAATATGAATGGAGTGATTTGGATGGAAAAAGATTTAATAACGGACGGGAAGGTGGTTATCAGGTGATTGGAGTTGCAAAGGATTTTCATGTCGAGTCGTTGCACGATAAAATACAGCCTGTATGTCTATTGGCAGCTGCTATTGATGAGCATAAAGACCTCCAGAATATTTCCATTCGGCTAACTTCAGGAAATCTAAGCCAGCAAATCATTGAATTGAGAAAAACCTGGAAAACTTTTATTCCGGACGAACCTATGAATTATTCGTTTTACGACGAGCAATTTAACGCCATGTACCAGAAAGACGAACGGTTGGGCAAAGCTATCGGGATTGCCTCAATCATTGCCCTGGTTTTGACCTTCATGGGTATTCTCGGCCAAGTGTTCCAGATAAGCCTGAACCGCACCAAGGAAATTGGCATCCGGAAAGTAAATGGCGCCAACGTTTCTGACATACTCGCCTATATGAACAAGGAATTTTTGATTTGGATAGCTGTTTCGATGATTCTGGCCATTCCTCTGGCTATGTACCTGATCAGCAAATGGCTCGAAAGTTTTGCCTATAAAACTGAAATTGGCTGGTTGACTTATGTCGCATCAGGCCTAATCATGGTGGTAACGGTAATATTGACCGTAACCTTACAAAGCTGGAAAGTGGCAACGAGAAACCCGGTGGAGGCGCTGAGGTATGAGTAAGTGTCTGAACTTTGATTAAATGATTGATTGAAAACTATGATTAAAAAGATATGACAGAGAATACTTACACAAATGAAAAGTATCCGCTATCGGATTTGACATCCAGGATTATTAAGTGTGCAATAGAAGTTCATAAATATCTTGGAAATGGATTTCAGGAAGTCATTTATCAGCGTGCTCTGGCTATTGAATTTGCACTTCAAAATGTTCCCTTTGAAAGAGAATTCGAGATGCCTATTTTTTATAAAGGAGAGCAAATTGGAACCAGACGTGTCGATTTTTTTGTTGACGGGAAAGTGATGGTTGAACTCAAAGCAATAATACAACTCGAGGATGTGCATCTGGCCCAAGCCATTAATTATCTGGAGGCTTATGTTATGGAAGTAGGACTCTTAATAAATTTTGGCAGTAAAAGTCTCGACTTTAAAAGAGTAATGAATAAGAAATATCAAAGTCAATCATAAAATCAAACAAATCAAAGTTCAAGACAGTAAGCTGGCAAAGCTGGAAGGCCGCAACAAGGAACCCGGTGGAAGCACTGATTTATGAGTAAAAGTCTGGAACTTTGATTAAATGATTGATTGAAAACTATGATTTAAACAAAAAGGCCCCAGCGGGGCGAAATATTTGTAGAAAAGAAGATTAATAGATGAAATCCGTCCGCGCTGTAACCTTCAAAAAGGGGGAAAGGTATTTTCGGACGGAATTGAAGAAATTTAAGAAATAGAGAAGGAAAAAAGGAAACTGGAAAAGGAAAAAAGTCAGGGCTTCACTTGGAGTGAAACCCTGACTAACCTAAAAAATAGGCAAATAATTAGATATAAATGCTTTCAGGGAGCAAACCCTGACGCGTTCTTTGAAAAGATAATCATCAGAAGATGGAGTAATGACATAGTTCATCGGGGCATTCAGGTCGTCAAAAGCCTGAAAGTTACCTTTGGTCAGTTGCGGCGAATTGGAATATTTAATCTCGGCAGTAGCAACAACAGTCAGCCCTTTGGTAAAAACCAGATCGACTTCGGCGCCATGATGCGTTCGGTAAAAATAAAGGTCAATCTGATTCTTTTTCAGTGCAAAAAGTTGATTAAAAACAAACGATTCCCATGAACTTCCAACGATGGGGTTCCCTGATAAGCTGTTGAAGTCGGTCACCCCTACCAAATGGTGCAGAATGCCTGTATCTGTGAGGTAAACTTTCGGGGTTTTAACCAGTCGTTTTGAAATATTCCACGAAAAAGGATGAAGGCTTTTCAGCAAAAAGGCCTCTTCTAAAAAATCGACATACCGTTTAATGGTTGGTGTAGTTACCCCCAGCGAGTTTCCCAGAGTGGTTGCATTGAAAAGTTGCCCGTTTAAATGCGCCATCATCGTCCACAAATTGCGGATGATTTTTGGCGAAGCGTTTAGTCCCAACTGCAACAAATCACGATTGAGGTAGGTGCTGATAAAGTTTTCCATCCACCGGCTGGACAGATCGTCGTTTTTGGCAAACAACATATTGGGAAATCCACCTTTCGTCCACAAATCATTCTGAGAAATGGAATCGGGAATTTCATTTAAATCAAACGGATGCAATTGGTGATAAGCAATTCGTCCGGCCAAGGATTCGGATGAATGCCTGATCAACTCCGGAGAAGCGGACCCTAATAACAGAAATCTTGTTGGTTCGCGGTTTTGGTCAACCAATGCACGCAAAAGAGGGTACAATTCTTTTTTGTTTTGGACTTCGTCAATGACAATCAACTTTTCTGAATGCTGTGATAAAAACAACTCCGCATCATTAAGCTTGAACAGATCCGATTGTAGCTCCAGATCAAGATAAAGGGTTGATTTGGCCAATTCAGACATGATCTGTTTAGCCAGTGTGGTTTTACCAACTTGCCGTGGTCCAACAATGGCCACAACCGGGAAAAAACTCAGCGAATCCTTGATTTCAGTCAATATTCTTCTGGTGATCATATCTGTATAAAATTTAAGCCTGTTCTTTATTTTAAATTATCACGTCAAATATACTTATTTATCCGTGAAAATATAAAATCAAACTTTAATATTT
Source organism: Bacteroidota bacterium (assembly GCA_030684645.1). Lineage (GTDB taxonomy): Bacteria > Bacteroidota > Bacteroidia > Bacteroidales > Prolixibacteraceae > Aquipluma. The sequence continues at coordinate 2,766 of JAUXUF010000266.1, forward strand.
CACGGATAAAACAAAAATTGAAGAATGAATGAAAGCCGCATAGCGGCGAAATATTGGTAGCAAAAAGATTGACGAACGAAGTCCGTCCGCTCGAAAGTGTTCAAAAAAGAGTGAATGATTTTTCGGACGGAATAAAGGAAAAGGAGAAGGGAAACAGGAAAATGGGAAGAGGCTGTCTCAAAAAATTATAAATAAATAAATAAAACCACAATAAATGATCCAATTAAACAACATCGACAAGTATTACGACTCAAAGTACCAGCGGACTTTTGTACTGAAGGCCGTTAATCTGGAAGTGAAAGAAGGTGAATTTCTGAGCATCATGGGGCCAAGCGGCTCCGGAAAATCTACTTTGCTGAACATTATCGGATTGCTGGACGCACCTTCTGCCGGAGAATATTCGCTATACGAGAAATCGGTCCTCGACTTGAAAGAAAAGGCCAAAGTCGACTATCACCGCAATTTTATGGGCTTCATTTTTCAGGCGTATCACCTGATTGAAGAAATGACCGTGTATGAAAACATTGAAACGCCGCTGATTTACAAAGGGGTTAAAAGCCGCGACCGTCAGGCGATGGTGGCCGACCTGCTCGACCGTTTTAACATGGTAGCCAAAAAAGATCTGTTTCCACCTCAACTTTCAGGCGGACAACAACAGTTGGTGGGCATTGCCCGCGCCATTATCGGCAAACCCAAACTGCTGCTGGCAGATGAACCTACCGGGAACCTGCACTCCAGTCAGGGCGAAATGATCATGGAAACCCTCCGCGATCTGAACAACGAAGGGATGACCATCATCCAGGTGACCCACAACGAAAAGTTTGCCGGGTATGGAAAACGGATTATTAGATTGGAGGATGGGATTGTACGGAATGATGTAAAGTCTTGAACTATGATTCTTGTGATTAAATGATTACTATGATTTTAGAAGCTAGAGTAATCAAAGTCCATCAAATCAATCAGATGAATCAAAGTTCAGACAATGTGTTGGCAGAGCTGGAAGGCGGCAACGAGGAACCCGGTGGAGGCGCTGAGATATGAGTAAAAATTTAAACTTATTGTCATGAATACTACTTTTTTTAAACTGGCATTTAGAAGCATCCTGAAAAACAGGCTGAATTCGATAATCAACATTGTTGGTTTTTCGCTCGGCATTGCGGCATGCCTGTTCATTTTTCTGTTTGTAAAACATGAAACCAGTTTCGATACTTTTTATCCGAATTGCGATCGGCTGTATCGTTTGGTCGGTACTTTTAATTCAAAAGACAACACTGATTTATCAGGATTTACCTGGTTCCCTGCGGCTCCCGACATCAAAAAAGAAATCCCCGGAATCGATGCCTATTGCCGGGTAACTGGTGAAAATACAGCCAAATGTTTTGCAGGGAAACATTTATTTGAGATTGATAAGTTTCGTTTTGCCGATGAGAACTTTTTTCCCTTTTTTCATTTTAAACTAATTACAGGAAATCCGGAAACTATATTGAACAGTGCGGAAAAGATTGTACTGACCGGGCAAACAGCGCTCAAGCTTTTCGGGAGTACAGATGTCATCGGAAAGGAACTCATGTACCAACACCAATTATTTACCATCTCAGGAATTGCTGCAAATCCTCCTGCAAATACCCAAATTTCCTTCGACGCTTTAGCTTCTGTAAAATACATAGAACAAAGTGACAATTTCTGGAAAGGATGGGGAGGTGGCATTACGTTTTTGTCGTACTTGCAACTGGCAGAAAATGTAAGTCCGCAACAAGTCGAAAAAGCGCTACCCGATTTGCTTAACCGAAAAGTGAATGAAAAATGGAAAGATAGCGGGTCATCCCTATCAATTGCCCTTCAAAACATTTCCAAAGTGCATCTGGCCGATGGAACAATCCAGTACGATTGTTCTTCAAACAGGAATAAAAAAAGTATTTACATCATTGCCTGCATAAGCCTGTTGATCTTGATTCTGGCCATTGTAAATTACATCATTCTTTACACCGCCCAAAAAAATACAAAGTCAAAAGACATCGGGGTACTTAAAATACACGGTGCCGGGAAATATGGATTAATGGCTCAAACTTATGCCGAAGTTTTGATTGTTTCGGCATTTTCTTCTGCCCTGGGCATTTTACTGCTCGCGTTGAGCCTTCCGTTTCTGAACTCTCAATTGCAAACGACCGTAGTAATCGGAACGAACATGTTTCCGGCTTTAGGATTTATTGTACTTACCATCTTGTTGTTATCGGCTGTCGTTACGTTCTTTTCGACCCGAAAAATTGTATCATTGAAACCAATTGAAGTACTGAAAAATAAAGCGTCAATAAATGGATCAGGAACTTTTGAAAACTACTTGCTTGTTTCTTTTCAATTTACAATTGTTATCCTGTTGCTGATATCCGGATTTATTGTTTCGCGCCAAAATAGCTTCCTGCTAAACCAGGAACTGGGATTTAATAAGGAAAACATTTTGACCATCGAATCGGATGAGGAATTTCTCCACCAGGAACTGTTTGATTTTAAACAGGATTTGCAACGATTGGCAGCTGTTCGTTCGGTAAGTTTGTCGAGCCAAACCGTGGGCAAAGGATTGACACAAAATGGATATAGAATTGAAGGTCAGCAGGAATCTTCTATGATAAATGTAGTTTACACTGATGCCGATTTTCTGAATTGCTTTGATGTTCATTTAGTTGAAGGAAGAAATTTTAGTCTGAATAGTTCTCTTGACAAAGATGCGATTTTGATCAACCAGCAATTGAAAAAAAAGGCTGGCTGGGATGATCCGTTGAATAAGACAATTAATAGAAATGGCAAACTTAAAGTAATCGGAGTGGTAAATGATTTCAATTTTGCATCGCTGGAAAATTCTGTGCAACCCTTGTTAATTATGTCGAACCCTGGTTGGGATGGATGGGGCTATTCTACTGTCAACATCCGTTTTCAGACATCCAACGTACAGGGTTTGATTAGCCAGATCAATCAGCTTTGGAAAGATCGTTTTCCTGAAACACCATTTAAAGTTTCATTTCTCGACGATGTATTGGCCTCGAATTATAATTCGTTAAAGGCCCAGCAAAGAACCATCAACTTTTTCAGTCTTTTAGGCACATTCATCGCCGTTCTCGGTTTGTTCGGCCTAAGTGTTTTTACGACGAAAAGACGCATTAAAGAAATCGGCATCCGTAAGGTAAACGGAGCAACCATCTCAGAAGTGATGGCAATGCTGAACAGGGACTTTGTAAAATGGGTGGCTATTGCTTTTGTAATTGCCACACCCATTGCATATTATGCCATGAACAAATGGCTCGAAAATTTTGCCTACAAAACCGAATTGAGTTGGTGGATTTTTGTCCTTGCAGGATTTCTTGCCTTGGGAATTGCGTTGCTGACGGTGAGTTGGCAAAGCTGGAAGGCTGCAACCAGGAATCCGGTGGAGGCGCTGAGGTATGAGTAATCTTCGCGGCTTTATTCCTGAAAAGCTTTTTTGATTCGAATCAGAGCTTCCTGCAATACAGACCGCGGACAACCTATATTGATGCGCATAAATCCAGTTCCCTGTTTCCCGAATTGAACACCCCGGTTTAAACCAACTCCGGCTTCAATCAGCTTCTGGTTAAGCAATTCATCACTTAGTCCAAATGCTGAAAAGTCGATCCAGATCAGGTAGGTTGCTTCAGGTCGCATCACTTTTACCTCCGGAAGGTTCTCCTGAAAGAATTTTTCAAGTAAAGAGTAATTTCCCTGAAGGTACTGCATGAGCTGAGCGAGCCACTCATCGCCATGGGTATAGGCAGCTTCGAGAGCAACTGTGCCAAAAATATTGCCCATGTGAAGATGCGGAAGGCGCATGACCCTTTCATAGGCAACCAGATGCCGCTTATTCGGAATGACCAAAAATGAAGTAGTCAGGCCTGCTGTATTAAATGTTTTGCTGGGAGCCATACAAACCACACAATTCTGTGCAAATTCCTCAGAGATTCCGGCAAGCGGAGTATGATGAAAACCGTCAAAGATCAAATCTGAATGAATCTCATCCGATATAATCAGGATTTTATTTTCAAGACAAATTTGTGCCAGGGCGGTGAGTTCTTCCTCATTCCAGGCCATTCCTCCCGGATTGTGCGGATTACACAGCAAAAGCAACCTGATTTTTGGAGTAATTTTCTTTTTTAGATCGTCCAAATCAAAATAATAACGGCCATTTTTAAGCTTTAGCGGATTTTCAATCATTTCGCGACCAGTTCCTTTTACCGAATCAAAAAACGGAAAATAAACCGGTGGCTGAATAATTACGCCTTCTCCAACTTTTGAAAAAGCTTCTATGGCCAGGGTCAATCCGGCAACCACACCCGGACTAAAGGAAATCCATTCAGGTTTGATGTTCCAGTTGTGACGGCGTTTTAACCAGTTAACGATTGATTGGGTGTAGGATTCAGGTTTGAAGGTATATCCGAATATCTCGTGTTCCGCGCGTTTTTTGATCGCGTCCACGATAAAATCAGGAGTCCTGAAATCCATATCGGCTACCCAGAGCGGCAGAATATCTGCCTTCCCGAAAAATGCAGCACGGGCATCATATTTTAAGCAATTGGTATTGGTGCGGTCAACGAGTTCGTCAAAATTATATGTTTTCATTCTAAGTATTTACAATTAGACAATTTACGATTTACAATTAAAATCTTCGACTGTGCTTTTTTAAGTCCCCTACTTGGGAGGGGATTTAGGGGAGGCTAATCTTCCTCAGATAATTCAATCCGTTTTCCTGCTCGACTTTCAGTACAAAATTGAAACGGTTCAGCGAAAGACAAAGATCAAAATCGGCAGCAGGCGCCCATTCCTGTTTCTCAGGAGCAAAAAAACGGGCTCCGTCTCCTTTTCTTATCTGTTCAACCATCGCCGCATAATCATTAGCAATTCCTTCCAGTTCGTTTTTGATATAAACAGCAAGCAAAGTATCTTCTTCAGTTGGGTACGTGCAACTGTATCCCATACAAACCAGCGATACTTTTGCCGGATTTTGTTTCCGGATATAATTAACAATGGCCTGTGCATTGACGAAACTTCCAGTCAGGATTTCATCGGCTCCGGTGACATTGGCAATTCCCTGGGTTCCGGAACTTGTGGTATGAACCATGATTTTACCATTCAAATCAGCCTCAAGCAATTGGGAGGGCGAATTTCCAAAGTCGAAACCTTCCGGTTTTTGTTCATTGCGCTCACCAACCAGTATAAATTCCGAATTCTGCTGCTTGAGTTGATAGGCTTTTTCAAGGTCCCCAACCGGATAAATTCGTTGAACTCCATTGCCAAAAGCATAACAGGCAGTCGAAAAAGCCCGGAAAACATCAATAATAACCGTCAATCCTTTTGCTTTTCGGGCGCCTTCAAGCAGTTGCAGTATTTCAATTTCCATGGGAAGGTATTGTATTCGTGATTGTAGTTTATTAAATATTTGTAGTACAATTAATTGCGAGTACAACTTTACATTGTTTTAATGTTTTGTTGATTCAGTTAACGAAAGGATAATACATCATTAACGTATGTTTTGCAGCATGTATATTACCAAACATGTATGTTTGCATTGTATTTATAACAAAGAAAACATGAAAACAATTAAATCATTTTCAAAAGTAACAATGTTGTTTGCATTTGTAGCATTTGCAAATACATTAATGGCATCAGGAAACTTAAAAGTTAACATCCTTCCGCTTTCATCGGAAAAAGCAGTAGTTGCAATTTCAAATACTGAAGCTGCCAATTTCAAGATCAGTATTGCAAATGAAAAGGGCGAAGTTGTTTATTACAAGGAAACCGATGCCGACAGCAAAGATTACCGCAAAGTATTCGATTTCTCGGACCTCGACAAAGGAGATTACAAATTGTCTGTTTCTATTGATGGATCAACCACCGAGCGTTTGTTCAAAATTGAAAACAAAAACATTGCCGTAGGAAAAGAAAAAAGTATAATGGAACCATACTTCGGATATAAAGATGGTGTCCTGAAGCTTTCTTACCTCAATTTTTCAGAAGAGAACGCCAAACTGAATTTCTACAACAGAAATGAACTGGTTTATTCAAAGGAAATTGGTGGGAAATTCAATGTGAATGAAGGATTTGACCTTTCAAAACTCGACAAAGGAAAGTATTCGGTAATTCTTTCAACCGATAGCAAAAGTTATAGCTACGATATAAATGTAAAATAATCAATTCGCAATTTTCCTTTTTACCTGAAATGCGACTTCCAATGAGGTCGCATTTTTTTTGAATATAATCCCAACCACTAATCAACTCAAAATCAGAAAATACTGCTATAGATAAATGTTTTCAAATATGAAAACATTTATCTATTTTTGCTTATACCAAAAGCAGCAAATCTGAATTTAGTGATTAACCGTAATGAAAAGAAGATTCAGATTCTCATGAGTAGTAGTTCGCCTGATGAGCTTGCATTTTTTAGAAGTTTACATTCTGAGCCACTTAAAGGAGAACGAAAAGGTGAATATTCAATCAGGCTGAATTTGCAATATCGCCTGATATCCTCTATTGAACAAGATAATCAACTTGGATTTGAAGTATTGGTAATTCAGGAAATTTCAAAACATTACGAAAAATGAATGTATATGCAAATGAATTGATTCCTGGTGATGTTTTTCATCCATCAGAGATTATTAAGGATGAAATGGAAGCCAGGGGAATGCGGCAGGTTGATTTGATCAATCAATCAGGGTACAACAAAGGATTTATCAGCCTTTTATTAAAAGGGGAGCGTAATATTACCACTGCCGTAGCTTTGGTGTTGGAGAAAGTATTTGATATACCAGCTGAATTCTGGATTCGTCTTCAAAAGAATTACGAGTTAAATAAAGAATTGATCGAAATCCGTAATAGCAAAAGTGCTTCGTGACTTTTCGGAGTAATGAATAACGGTTAAATATTCGATTAAACCTCATCCATATTTCCTGCAATTTCAAGCCAAAATAAAAATTAAATTTGCAGTTCAATAATTTAGGAACGCATGAAAAGAGAAGATGTGGAGATCATGGCACCGGTTGGTTCGTACGAATCACTCATGGCAGCCATTCAGGCAGGAGCAGGATCGGTGTATTTTGGAGTGGAGCAACTCAATATGCGTGCCCGTTCGTCGAACAATTTTACCATCGAAGACTTAAAGAAAATTACTGAAATTGCGCATGCAAAAGGAGTAAAAACTTATCTGACTGTCAATGTAGTAGTGTTCGACAATGAGTTGGACCAGCTTCACCGGATTATTGATGCAGCCAAACTGGCCGGAGTTTCAGCCATCATTGCCTCCGACATTTCAGCCATTATGTATGCCCGCCAGGTTGGTGTTGAAGTACACATTTCAACCCAGGTAAATATTACCAACATCGAAGCGGTCAGATTTTATGCACAGTTTGCAGATGTCGTGGTACTTGCCCGGGAAATGAACCTTGATCGTGTTGCGGAAATTTCCCGTCAGATAAGGGAGCAAAACATAACTGGTCCTTCCGGAGAAGTGGTCAAACTCGAAATGTTTGTACATGGCGCGCTGTGCATGGCTGTTTCGGGCAAATGTTACATGAGCCTTCACGAAATGGACTCGTCGGCCAACCGCGGGAATTGCAATCAAACCTGTCGCCGTGCATATATTGTTACCGACAAAGAAACCGGTGCAGAACTGGAAGTTGACAATGAATACATCATGTCCCCAAAAGATTTAAAATCGATCGATTTCCTGAATAAAATGCTTGATTCCGGAGTATCCGTCTTGAAAATTGAAGGAAGGGCGCGATCTCCCGAATATGTTTACACCGTGGTGGAATGTTACCGCGAAGCCGTTCAGGCTTATTTTGACGAGACGTTTACGGATAAAAAAATTGCAGATTGGAATGAACGGCTGGCAAGCGTTTTCAACCGCGGGTTCTGGGACGGTTATTACCTCGGGCAGCGTTTGGGCGAATGGAGCAAAAACTACGGCTCGCTGGCCACTCACCGGAAAGTTTATGTCGGCAAAGGCCTGAACTATTTTTCGAACCTGAAGGTGGCCGAATTCAAGCTGGAAACCGGGCCATTAAAAGTAGGCGATGAAATTTACATTACCGGACCTACAACCGGCCTGGTAAAAACTACCGTTAAAGAAATTCAGGTTGATCAGCAATCGGTTGAGGAGGCACCGAAAGGAGCTTATATTTCAATCCCAATTGATACCAAAATCAGGAAATCGGATAAATTGTACAAAATTGTGGAGGCTTCGGAAGTGAGACAACAGTAATATAACAATCTGGGAGTATAATCGAAATATATTATAATATTTGACGATTGTAATCGAATATTATTATATTTTTACTGAAAAAACACGATGAACCTTTCAAGAGAACTAGAGCAAATCATCGAAAATAAGCTTTACCAAAAGAAAGCTATTGTCGTTGTGGGTCCCCGACAGGTTGGGAAAACCACCTTGCTGAATTCAATAGCCGAAAGAAGTGGTAAGAAAATATTATTTCTGAACTGTGACGAGCCCGATGTTCGCAAAAAATTGGATTTACCAACTTCCACACAACTAAAAGCACTCATCGGAAATGCTGAATTAATACTAATTGATGAAGCTCAACGAGTAAAAGATATTGGTATAACTCTCAAATTATTGATAGACAATTTTCCTGAAAAGCAAGTTGTAGTGACAGGTTCTTCCGCATTGGAACTCTCAAATTCGATTAACGAACCACTAACAGGAAGAAAATTCGAGTATAAAATGTTCCCATTTTCTTTTCAGGAATTGGTAAATACAAACGGGTTGTTACTTGAAACCCGATTGTTGGAACACCGAATGATTTATGGATTGTATCCCGATGTGGTAAACAATCAGGGAAATGAACGGGAAATTCTGACAAATATCGTGTCAAGTTATTTATACAAAGACATTTTTGAATTTCAAGATATTCGTAAACCCGGGATTATTGAGAAACTGCTACAAGCTTTGGCGCTTCAAATAGGGAGCGAAGTGTCTTTCAATGAGTTGTCGAATCTGCTGGGTATTGATACAGCCACAGTACAACGCTACATTAATCTGCTCGAAAAATCATATATTCTATTTCATTTGCGTTCGTTTAGCAGAAATGTACGGAACGAGCTGAAAAAGAGCACGAAAATCTATTTTTATGATAATGGTGTTCGTAACGCATTAATTTCTAATTATAATCCATTGGCAATTCGTAACGACCTTGGCGAATTATGGGAGAATTTTTTAATTAGTGAACGCTATAAACGAAACAATTACTCATCAAATTATGCCAATTTCTATTTTTGGAGAACAACTCAACAACAAGAAATAGATTACATTGAAGAGCGTGATGGTCAACTGAACTGTTACGAATTTAAGTGGGATGCAAATAAAAAGGCGGCTTTATCTATGACCTTTTCGTCCAATTATCCTAACACAACTTTTAGAATTATCAATTCCGAAAATTTTATGGATTTCATTGGGTCTGAAAAATAAGTCCCGATACGAAATCTATTGGCACGAAAAACGAACAATCTTCTTATTTTTGAGACAAATTTTACCCTTTATGCGAAAAGTAATTGTTATTTCAGGTATTGTCATTCTGGTTGCAGCAGCTGCCTTTCTGGGCGTAAAATATTTCCCTGGAAAGCCTCATCAGCCTGCAATCCAGACCTTCTCAACCAAGCAGAACCCGGCATTCAAGGCTGTTCCACAAAAAAGTCCGCTGGTGATTGAGGTGAAAAACCAGGAAGGCTTTTTCAATGCACTAAAGGGTGATAATCCGGTATTTGCAGAGCTCAGAGGCATACCGGAGGTTGAAAGTCTTTTATCAAACATCAGCCGGTTCAAAGATTTCATCAGCAGCCGCTCGGGTACCAGCAAACTTTTGAAAGGCAAATCAATCATCATTTCTGTTAATCCAACCGGTAAAAACCAGCTTACCAATCTTTTTCTGGTTCAGTTAAATGACAAGAATGAATCGAATTCGGCTGCCGAAGTTGTTTCGCGCGAATTGGGTGGGGCTTATACCATCGCCCGAAAAAGTTACGACAACACCACCGTTTTCAGTGCAAAATCGACTGAATTAAGTTTCTATTTTACCTGTACCAACGACATTTTTATTGCCAGCGAAGATTTTATACTGATCGAGCAGTCTATTCGTCAAACCAATTCACAGAATCTGCTCAACAATCCTGAATTTACGGAGGTTTACAAAACGATTGAAGAAACTGCACTGGCCAATATTTTCATCAATCATCAGACCATTCACCAGGTTTTGGCTAAATTAGTTTCACCAGAAATCAGGAAAACGATCAGTCAGATTGCCTCCTATTCCAATTGGTCAGAGCTTGATCTTTCAGTAAATGCATCTGAGTTGGAACTCAAAGGCTATAGTGTCACGAAAGATTCAACCGATAATTATTTGAATATTTTCCTGAATCAGGAAGCTCAAAAGATGACCATTGAAGAAGCAATTCCGGCCAACGCATCCTATTTTATAGCCCTGAACCTTAAGAACACAAGTAATTTCATTGATCAGAATGAATCATATCTCAGGGCCAATGGGAATTACTACCCCAGAGAAATGAGCCTGATTGAATTCAGAAAGAAAACAAATACCGATCCGGTGAAGCTGATTAAGGAACTCAGCGGAACACAGTTCGCCGGAGTTTACACCAACATCAACAAATCGAACCCAACCCAAAACCGTTTCTTCATCGCCGAACTGATTGATCATTCGGATGCCCGGGAAAAACTAAGCAAAGCAGTTACAGAATTCGGAAAAACAAGTCGGATGGGCGTGGATAAATTGCTAACCCAATATGCTGCTGCTGGTAAGAAATCGTTTGACATTTACCGTTTACCCATCGCCAACATGGCCGAATCGCTCTTCGGCAGGGCTTTTTCAGGAATAAACGCGGAGTACTTCGTTTTGTACGAAAAATACCTGATCTGCGGCGATAACCTACCTGGTTTAAAAAATTATCTGCTGAGCCTGGTTTCAGAAAAAACACTGGCGAATGATTCTACCTACCTGGCCTATTCCAAGGCTGGACAAACCAAGCCGAATTTTTACCTGTACACCAAAATTCCAAAAGTTTTCAGGCTGAAAGATGTCCTTTTAAAACCTGAAATCAGTAATCTGCTTTCGGAAAATGAAGACATTTTTCGAAAGTTCAGTACGTTCTCCTGGCAGTTTTCTGTTTCTGATCAAATGATTAAAAATCATATCCGCCTGAAATATGACCCAAATGTCAAAGAAGAACCTCAGGCAGTCTGGCAATTGAAACTCGAAGGGCAACTGGCCCAGAGGCCTAAATTTGGATTCAATCATAAGGACCTTCCCAACCGCGAAGTCATTGTTTGCGATAAACAGAATAATATTTCCCTGATTAATAAAGAAGGTCTTGTTTTGTGGACGATGAATATTCCGGGCGAGATTGTTTCTGAAATCCACCAGGTTGATATCTACCAGACCAAAAGATTTCAATACCTTTTCAATACCAAAACCCAGTTATATTTGATCGACCGGATGGGGAATAATGTGCGCAAATTTCCGGTTACCCTTAGATCGATTGCTTCGAACGGAATATCCGTTGCTGAATTTGGAAAAAACAAAGAATACCGGTTCTTCATTGCCGGAGAAGACAAAAAGATATATGCTTTCGACCGGGATGGGAAGCTGGTCCCCAAATGGAATTTCGAAGGAACCGAAAGCCTGGTTACAAAACCTATCCAGCACTTCGAAATCGATGGGAAAGACTATATTGTTTTCTCAGACAAACGGAATACCTATTTCCTCGACCGGCAAGGCAAAAGCCGCGATATACAATCCGCTCAGTTCGATCATTCAAACAATCCAATGTATATGGCTAACGATGTCAATCCGAAGTTGATTTCTACCGATCAGTCAGGTAAAATTCACATTCAGGATTTCTCCGGACAGACAGAGTTGATTGAACCCGGCAAATTTGGGGCAGGGCATCGCTTTGCAGCTGAAGATCTGGATGGAAACGGTTCTCCGGAGTATCTTTTTGCAGAGGGGAAGAAGCTGAGTGTATTTGCTTTGGATGGCAAAAAACTGTTCGATCGCACATTCCCTGACAATATCAGCGAAACACCTTTTGTCTGTTCATTTGGACCCGGGATCAACAAAATTGGAGTTGTCGTTGGTAACGAAAATAAAATCTATTTGCTGGAAAAGAATGGCTCGATCACCCGGGGATTCCCGCTTGATGGAAATACCAGCTTTATCCTGGAAAAATTTAACGACGCAAACGGCTGGTACAACCTGATTGTTGGAGGCGAAGGCAATACGTTGGTGAATTACCGGATTGAATAATAGATTTCGAACAAATCCTCAATTTAAGAACCACATCCTGTAAATCAAACACACCCTGTAGATGATAAGGCAAAACACTTATCTTTGCGCCTTCAAAAAAAACAGGATAACATGATTTCAGTTGACGGAATTACGGTGGAATTTGGCGGATCGGCTCTTTTCTCGGACATCTCATTTGTGATTAACGAAAAAGACCGGATTGCCCTGATGGGAAAGAATGGAGCAGGAAAATCGACGTTGCTGAAGGTGATCGCAGGCGTACGAACTGCAAACAAGGGTCGTGTTTCGACCCCAAAAGATGCCGTAATTGCCTATCTGCCACAACACTTGTTAACCGAAGATAACCGGACTGTTTTTGAAGAAGCGGCTCAGGCATTTGCACGCATTTTTGAAATGGAACGCGAAATCGCGGCGATGAACGAGGAACTTACCACACGAACCGACTACGAATCAGAATACTACTCCAATCTGATTGAGTGCGTTTCGACATTGAGCGAAAAATACTATTCGATCGAGGAGATTAATTTTGATGCCGAAGTGGAAAAAATTCTGCTCGGACTTGGTTTTATACGCGAAGATTTTACCCGCCCAACCAGCGAATTCAGCGGCGGATGGCGCATGCGCATCGAACTGGCCAAGATCCTGTTGCAGAAACCTGATCTGATTTTACTGGATGAACCGACCAATCACATGGACATTGAGTCGATTCAATGGCTGGAAGATTTTCTGATCAACAGCGCCAAGGCGGTAATCGTCATTTCGCACGACCGGACATTTATTGACAACATCACCACCCGCACCATCGAAGTTACGATGGGACGCATTTACGATTATAAGGTAAATTACTCGCATTACCTGGAATTGCGTAGGGAACGGCGCGAACAGCAGCAAAAAGCCTTTGAGGAACAACAACGAATGATTGCCGAAACCACGGAGTTCATCGATCGTTTCAAGGGAACTTATTCCAAAACATTACAGGTAGGATCGCGGGTAAAAATGCTCGAAAAGCTTGAAATCGTCGAAGTTGACGAAGTTGATTCTTCTGCTCTCCGTCTGAAATTTCCGCCTTCTCCCCGCTCCGGAAATTACCCGGTGATTCTCGAAGATTTAAGCAAAAGTTATGGCGATCACCTGGTCTTTGAAAATGCTTCTCTGACCCTTGAACGTGGCGAAAAAATCGCATTTGTAGGAAAAAACGGCGAGGGAAAATCAACGCTGGTCAAAGCACTCATGGGTGAAATTGAATACGAAGGGAAATTGGTACTTGGTCACAATACCATGATTGGCTATTTTGCACAAAACCAGGCTTCGATGCTCAATGAGGATCTGACCGTTTTTCAGACCATCGACGATGTGGCCGTGGGCGATATCCGAACTAAAATAAAGGATCTTCTTGGAGCTTTCATGTTCAGCGGCGATAATATCTCCAAAAAGGTGAAAGTGCTTTCAGGAGGCGAACGTACCCGGCTGGCCATGGTGAAACTGTTGCTCGAACCTGTAAATTTACTCATCCTGGATGAGCCGACCAATCACCTCGATATGCGTACCAAAGACATCCTGAAAAGTGCACTATTGGAATTCGACGGAACAATCATCCTGGTTTCGCACGACCGTGATTTTCTGGATGGATTGGTGACTAAGGTCTATGAATTCGGGAACAAACAGGTAAAAGAGCATTTGGGCGACATCAAAAGCTTCCTTCAGAAGAAAAAGTTGGATAACCTTCGGGAAATTGAGCGAAAAAACGTGAAATAGGTTTCACCTACGGCTATTGTTGTTAATCCCTTTGGGATTCCGCTTCAAACAACTTATCTGCATCATTGAAAAATACTGGTGTCGCATGACCGTAACTTCCTCGATGGACTGATTGATTCTATTTTCCCAGCATCGGGAAGATTCGTTTTATATCCTCATCATTCGGATAACTGCCGTATTCGCAAATTTCGAACGCTTCAGCATATTTTACCTGATCGGCTTTCTTGCCATACCATTTGGATAATCCCGCTTTCATCCCTGCTGAAATGTTTCCTTTTCTGCTTTCTGCCAACCATTTCAGTCGGGCAGATTCAGTTTTTGGAACATTTGCCAATTCGCCTGTCAGCCAAGGCAACCATTCAAAAAACTGAGATTGGTGAGCTGATGCGGCATAAATTTTTTGTTCGAACACATCTGATATATCCACAACAATATCAGGAGAAAATGGGTTAGGTTTCTTAAACCGGTCTTCGGTATATAAGAAAACCGGGTTCTTTTTTAATGCCGGTGTTTCAGGTGCAATGTTGGGAACAATGACCAAAAAAGCCGCGTCCTGTAGGGCAATGGCTGTATTCCGGTGATCAGGATGATAGTCGTAAGGCCGGGGACCAATTACTACATCTGCATTCCATTCCCTGATTGCCCGTATAAGCTGTAACCGAAGGTTTAAATCAGGCATCAATAGTCCGTCGTGATTATCAAGCACTTTGTAAGTAACTCCAAAGCGTTTGCCTGCCTCTTCTGCTTCTGCCTTTCTAATCTGGGCCAAAGCGATTCCTCCCTTGTTGAAATGGCCGGCATCGCCATTGGTTGCTGAAACAAACAGAACCCGATGTCCCATTTTGGCAAATTGAATAGCTGTTCCTCCTGCATCAAGGTCACAATCATCGGGATGTGCCCCGATAACAACAACATTGATCTTTTGATCCTGAGCATAAACGGTATTTAGCGACATAGCAAGTACTCCCCAGAAGAAGATTTTTTTGAACATGGTTTTTGCTTAAAAATAAACATTTAGTGCTGGTTATTTATATCCTTTGGCCATCAGGCATTTCTTACACACCCAGTTCCCAGCGGCGGAAATAGAGCCCCTGCCGGACTATAGGCAACGTTTTATATTCGATTTCCTTCATTTCAGCTTCGCAAAGTGGTGAAAATTCGGAGGCAATTTTTACATCTTCTTCAATTTGAGCTACATTATCAATTCCAATAATCGTTGTGCTCACCGGCAAGCTCATGTTATAACTCAAAGCTTCTTTAATGGTAATCGTCCCCGATTTTGGTGTACGCAACCGTTCCGGTTGTTCCTGCAGTGGCGGTGGGGTCCAGGTTGAAAGTATTCGTCCGCGGGTAGCTACTTTCATTCCGATGATGGCAATCCCCCGTTTCTGAGCTTCAGGAATCAGGTAATTTTTGAAACTCAGGTAATGGACATCGGCAGCATTAACAGCCATCAAAATAGAATCGAAAGAATATCGTTTGATAGCTTCCAGAAGTACCAGCGGTTCGAAATGCCCGGTAATTCCTATGTTTCGTACCATTCCTTCTGCCTTTGCCTTTTCCATGGCTTTTATTGCACCATCACTTGCAAAAATTTGGTCCAGTTCAACCTTGGTTTGTACATTGTGGAGTTGCCAGGTATCGAGGTGGTCGGTTTGCAGGTTCTTTAAACTTTCTTCAAGTAACCGCATCGAACCGTCGTAGGTGCGGTCGTGCGTTTTTGAGGAAAGCCATACTTCATTCCGGCGGGTTTTCATTACCCGTCCAATATTTAACTGGCTGATCCCTCCTCCATACGAGGCAGCCGTGTCAATATAATTCACTCCCAGATCGATGGCCCGGTTAATAATTTTCTCCGATTCGGCTTCGGTTCCCTTCATTTCGAGGGTTGCTTGTCCTCCGAGGCTCAGGATGCCCACTTTGTACCCTGTCTTTCCAAACGAACGGGTTGGCATGGCGCCATAAGTCCGTTCATTAAACGGATGTTCATCGTTCTTTTTTACAGGAACCGGATTTATACTATTTCCGGAAGCAAATGAATTTCCAACAGTTACAGCAGCTGCTGCAGCCAGGCTGGTACCCAGAAAATTTCTTCGGTTAATGTTTTTCTTTTCCATGCTTTAATTTTGTAAAGGTTTAATATATAAGGTTTAGCCTAAATTAATCGGCCAATTTGACGCGTGATGTCAAATATACTTATTTTTATTTCAATCCTGAATAATTTGTCTTTGCCGGTAAAAACTGGTCGTTCAACGAAAAAACCACTTTTTCATCATTCACGCTGGATAAATTTGGTAACGAATTTAATTTTTAAGCGTCTATCCCATTAAACCAGACAACATGAAAACAATTAAACTTTTTACATTCCTTCTATTTCTTGCAGCTTTTATACAAGTATCAGGAGCTGATGCAGGCCGTCAAACCCGCCAGATCACAGGATTTCACGGAATTTCGGTTAGCAGTGGAATTGACCTTTACCTGACTCAGAAAAATGTTGAGGAAGTCGCAGTTGAAGCAGGTCCGGATGATCTGGACAAAATAGTCACCAAGGTGGAAGGTGGGATCTTGAAAATCTACATCAAAGAAAAATCCTGGTTCAATCTGAACTGGAACATCAAAGCCCGTAAAGTTTACGTTTCGTTCACAAATCTTGATAAGCTTGAGGCTTCGGCGGGTTCGGATGTGGTTTCTGAAAATTTCCTGAAGCTGGATAAACTGAATCTCGATGCCAGCAGTGGCTCAGATGTTAAACTTGAGCTGGACGTAAACGAACTGAGTGTTGGATCGAGCAGCGGATCGCATATTTCACTGAAAGGAAAGGTAACCGTGCTGCAGGCTGATGCTTCCAGCGGCAGTAATATCAGCGCCGGTGAATTGCAGGCAAAAAAATGCACAGCAAGCGCTTCAAGCGGCTCTGACATCAGAATTTTTGTGAGCGACGAACTTGACGCCAGCGCCAGCAGCGGAGGCGATATCACTTATTCAGGAAATCCGGCGAAAAAAGACATCAACGAATCGAGCGGAGGCGATGTCCACGGTAAATAATTTTTATACCAGCCTGATCCCACTCACCATTCTTCCGGTATCGGCTCCGTCGCGGCGGGCCGAATAAAACAGACCGGCATGTTCAAAGGAACAAAGTCCCATTATCTCGACGTTCTCTTCCTGAATGCCAGATTCCATCAACACCATTTTATTTGCTTCCCACAAATCGAAATATGCTTTTCCTTCGTTGAGCGATGGTTTGAGTAATAAGGCTGAATTACTGAAACTGGAATGAACAGCTTCAACCACTTCCGAACCAACTTCGTAGGCATGCATGTGAATGGATGGTCCGATTCCTGCCACAATATCAGCCGGGTTACAGCCATATTCCAGGGTCATTCGCTGAACAGTCTTCTGAGCAATTTTCGCAACCGTTCCGCGCCAACCGGCATGAATGGCAGCGACAACTTTCTTCTGCGGATCATACAGCAAAACCGGCACACAATCAGCTGTCTGCACACAAATAAACAATCCGGATTCGTTGGTAATTAAGGCATCGGTATGGGTAAAGTCGAAGGAACCACTTGCTGAAGTAGCAACTTCAACATGATCGGAATGTGTTTGCCGGGGAAAAACAAACCGATCAGGATCCCAATCGCCTGAAACGGCCAGTTCTTTGCGGGATCCGGAATAAATTGATTCGGAATCGCCCGTAAAACGTGGGTTGTCACCCGAGGCCCAGCCTTCTTTCGTGGTAATAAAATGAACTATATTCTTGTATTTTCTGAAGCTCTCGAATTTAAATACCGAAAGCCGTCCCTGAACCATCTTTCTCATTGCAGTTAAAATTTTGGTACACAATTGAAGGATCCAAAGATGCCAAAATATGATTTATACCGCACTGTTTTCAGGCTAAAAAAATACCCAAGACAATTCCGACTTTATCAAACTGATTCAGAAAAGATTTAAAGTCAAAAAAACTGACCTGATAACTTTCCAACTGTTCCGACAGGAGCAATATCCAAATATACTGAGGAACAAGGTTGCCACTACAAATAGAAATTTTTAAGGGATTAGAACTTCAAAACCCAGGTCTCAATAGGTTAAAACTGACAAAATTAAAATTCCACCAGCATTTGTTATTACGCACTTTTTTAATTCGACTGACATAACTTTTCGTACCATTTATTTCAGAAAAACTCTGAAATATAACCCTTTAATAAGTCCTGTTACATTCCTGTTATCCAAATGTAATCAAAGCGTAAATTTTTATTAATCGTTCTGTAACCTCCAGGCTATTCCTTCGCAGCACGAATGAACAACCCGCCAATTTCAGATCTGGCTGGATTAAATAGGGATTAAAGAACATGCCTCAGAAAATTAAGTTTTAGGGCGACTGCGCAAAAAAGGGAATAAAAATTTGGGGCGAGATTAAATTCAAATGACATAAAGTTCCCTGCAGGCGAAACAAGAACAAATAAATATTCCATTGATTAACTTATTTATTTCGTGTGAAAATTAAAAATTGTTTGCTGGTTATTACCATCCTGCTTGTATCAATAGTCGGAATGGCACAGACCGGAGTGATAAAAGGGAGTGTTTCAGATGCAAATACAAATGAAACCCTGATTGGAGCCACTGTTGCCATACAAGGAACAACAAATGGTGGCATTACTGATTTTGATGGAAATTTCAGCATTGAAAAAGTAGCAACCGGATCGTATAATCTGGTTATTTCATACATCTCCTACGATTCACAAATCGTACGTGTTGAAGTTGGAACAGGAAAAGAATCATCCGTTAATATTCAGCTCAAACCGGCTTCTGTTGACATTGCAGAAGTTCAGGTAATTGCCAAACGTCGCGACAATACGGAAGTTTCGATGCTTTCGGGTTTGAAAGCAGGAAGTTTAATTGTAAGCGGCATAACAGCCCAGCAAATCAGCAAATCGCAGGATAAAGATGCGGCCGAAGTTATTCGACGCGTACCGGGGATAACCATTACCGATGGCCGTTTTGTAGTGGTGCGCGGATTAATTGAGCGATACAATTCAGTAATGCTGAACGGTTCGACGGCTCCGAGTTTTGAAGCCGACAAAAGGGCTTTCTCGTTCGATGCCATCCCCAGCGGAATGATCAACAACATCCTGATTTATAAAAGTCCGGCTCCTGAATTACCAGCCGATTTTGCCGGTGCAGCCATCAATGTAGAAACCAAAAGCGATGCGGACGAAAACAGTCTGGTCATTTCTTACAATTCCAAATACGTTGAGCATACCACATTCAATACCGATTTTCAAACTTATAAAGGTGGCAAAACCGATTGGTTAGGTTTTGACGATGGAACCCGTTCCATTCCCAAAGGTGTTCCGGGGACTGCAGATTTCAAGGGACTTTATACCTGGAAAAGTGTTGACGACTATTTACAGAAGACCACAGAACTGGTCAATGTCTCGAAATTATTCAGTAATAACTGGGATACAAAATACAAGTCGCCGCTGCCCGACCAGAGTTTATCGGTTACCTTACAACATCGGTTTGTACTAGGAAAAGTCACTCTCGGAAATATTTCGTCGCTCTCATACAATTCTAGCAGCGATTACCAAAATGTAAACCGCCTGGAATACCAGGATTATTCGGAAGCTCAAAACCGGGTCATCAAGGATTTCGATTTTCATGATCAGAAATCCAAAGAGTCAACCAAGATCGGGTTCATTCACAACTGGAATTTGCTCTACGGAAAAAATCAGAAGCTCGAATTCCGGAATTTCCTGAACCAGATGGGCAATAAATCAACCAACATCCGTAATGGAGTTAATTATTACAATGTAGATACAATTCGTTCGTATGACCTGAGGTACGAAAGCCGGTTCATTTACTCCGGACAATTAGCCGGGGAGCAGCATTTTAATCAGGGCAGAACTAAACTGAACTGGATGGCCGGTTATGGTTATACCAAAAATGATCAGCCTGACAACCGCCGGCTGACCTTCGTTTTGGATAATAATCAGAACAGTCCGCATCATGAAGATTATTTTCTGCGGATGCAAAACGTTCCAAATGCCTATCTGGCCGGGCGTCTTTGGCTTAACCTGAAAGAAAACATTACCAACTACAAAGCTGACCTTGAACATCAATTCAAGGTTTTAAACAGCGAAAGTGACTGGACAATAAAAGCCGGAGTTTCTTACGAACATAAAAAACGTGCGTTCAGCTCACATTTGATTGGAGCGGTTACCTACAATAATCCTCCTGATATTTTTTACAGCCCGGTGAGTGAAATCTTCTCGGATCAAAATATTTATTTCGACCAAACGGCTCCTTTTAATCAGGACGGGATAACTTATCGTGACAATACCAGCGCAAAAGACAGCTACGATGGTGAAGACAAAAATTTAGCCGGGTATTTGGGTGTGAAGATTCCAGTCACACGAAAGATCAACCTGTATGGAGGTTTCCGCATTGAAAAATTTAATCGCACAATCAGCAACTTCTACGAAAAAACAGGAAATACCGATAATCTCGACATCGTTCGTGATACCACGAATTTCTTCCCATCAGTTAATCTGACGTATAATCTTAATGACAAAAACCTGCTACGGTTTTCCTACGGAAAAACAATCAATCGTCCGGAGTTCAGGGAAATGTCGAATTTTGATTACCAGGATTTTGACATGTTCGTGATTATTCATGGAAACGACACGCTAAAAAGCGCCTATATCGACAACTACGATTTCCGGTACGAATGGTATCCTTCAAATGGAGAAATTGTTTCGTTAGCTGCATTTTACAAAGATTTCAGCAATCCGATTGAGGTTTTTCTGATTCCGGCCGGAACTGGTTATGACTATAAACCTTTCAATACTGAAAAGGCATACAGCATGGGATTGGAACTGGATGCCCGCAAACAATTCCTGGAATTTGAGCATTCAAACGGATTTTTGCACTACCTGAAAAACCTGACCATAATCTTCAATACTTCCCTTATAAAGAGTGAGATCAATACATCACAACAAAACTTTGCCCGAGATAAAAAGCGAATCATGCAGGGTCAGTCACCCTATATTATTAATCTGGGCCTGAACTATGCCAGCGAAGCTTCAAAAGTATCTGTCGGCCTAAACTACAACCGGTTAGGAAAGCGAATTGCTTTTGTCGGAAATCCTCTGAATCCACATACCTGGGAACTACCGCGGAATTCACTCGATTTGACCCTGCAAAAAGAATTGGGTAAACGGGTGACTTTAAAAGCCGGAATTAAAGATATCCTGAATCAGCCTGTTCGTTTCGTTCAATATTACGGAACAGAGAATAATGTTGAAGTGGATACCTATCGTTATACACCCAATAGAAGTTTTTCCGCCGGAGTGGTAGTAAAACTATAAAGTCCTGAAAAAATAAAACAACAAATAATAAGATCAGAATACAAATTCGACTTTTTAGATTTTTAAAAAATTCAAGTTATGAAAAAAACTTTACTTTCATTAATTGTAGCGTTGTTAGCCACTTTTGGCGGTTTTGCCCAAAGTATCGATAACAGTTTCTTTGATCATGTCAAGTACATTGGCGCTTTCGATGGCACGAATGACTGGACTCAAGGCTGGACCGAATGGTCGCCTGTGGATAAAGCTTATGCTGATGCCGCTTCGACCAAAGGAAACGGTCAGTTTGCCTATGCAACCGGTTTGCACATCAAAGCCAATGAAACCTGGAGCGGAATGATCAAACTCGACGGCTGGGTTTATGTTGATGCAGGCGCTACGTTGACTGTTCAGGCCGGAACGATTGTTCGCGGAACTGAAAAAAGCGCCCTGATCGTTGAACGTGGCGGAAAGATCAATGCCGTTGGTACAAGCAGCAGCCCGATTGTATTCACGACTAATTTACCGGCTGGTCTTCGTACCACTAGCAGCTGGGGTGGTGTTGTACTTTGCGGAAAAGCAACCAATAACATTGCCGGCGGCGTTGGAACAGCCGAAGGCGGTATCAGTTCACAATATGGTGGAACCGATGACACCGACAACTCAGGAGTTATGCAGTATTGCCGGATCGAGTTTGCCGGATACGAAATTGCTACCGGATCAGAAATCAACGGGTTGACTTTTTGTTCAGTAGGAAACGGAACAACAATTGACCACATCCAGGTTTCCTATTCGGGCGACGATGCTTACGAATGGTTTGGCGGAACTGTCAATGCCAAATACCTGATCTCTTATAAAACAGAAGACGACGATTTTGATACCGACAACGGTTTCCGTGGAATGGTTCAGTATGGTATCGCACTTCGCATCAACGATATTGTTGATACCGATGCGGCCAACGCCTTCGAATCGGATAACGATGCTGCCGGAAGTACAGCCGAACCATTTACTCATGCTGTTTTCAGTAATATTAGCGCTTTTGGTCCTGCTGTGACAGCAACCAACCCGGTAACCCTTCAGACAAAACATGCTGACGGATCGTGCATGCGTTTACGCCGCAACACCCGTTTACAAATTTATAATACAGCTATGTTGGGTTATGGAAAAGGCCTTCGCATTGAATCAGATGGCAGCCAGACTTCAGCTCAGTCAGATTTGCTGACCGTTCAAAATTGTATTATTGCCGGAGTTCGTGGCGGTAATTTTATTCAGGACCCAAATGCAACAGTGATGACCGCTGCCACTGAGGAAGCCTGGTACAAAGCTACTGCACGCCACAACTCAGTTTATGCAGCCAACACGGATGTGAAAATTACAGATCCGTTTAATTTTGCCAATCCTAATTTTCAGCCATTGGCCGGTTCACCCTTAAAAAATGCATCGATCTGGTATAGTGCCCCTGTCAATACTGAAGCTGCTTCGATAAACAATAGTTTCTTTGATCATGTAAAGTACATTGGCGCTTTCGATGGCACGAATGACTGGACTCAAGGCTGGACCGAATGGTCGCCTGTGGATAAAGCTTATGCTGATGCCGCTTCGACCAAAGGAAACGGTCAGTTTGCCTA
>JAUXUF010000267.1 GCA_030684645.1 Bacteroidota bacterium
TTACAAAAAAAGGCCGGTGATTTCTGCGATTCCGTAAATGGCAACCGTTTTCAGATCTCGTCCTCGGCAATCGCAGCGAGTTGGTAACATTTTGTCATTCCATGTTTGAAAAAACTATTCATTCTTTTGTCATTTCGACTCTGTAAAACAGGCGGAGAAATCCTTAGCAAGGTAGAATATGATTGCAAACATGAGTATTAATAAGCAGAAGACAGATACAAGATCCCTCCACTCACTTTGTTCGGTCGGGATGACAAAGGGGGAAGTAGTCGGTCGGGATGACAAATAGAAAAACTCGCAATTACGAATAATAATTAATCATATAAATATGTTAAATGTTTAAAAGAAGAGGTTTTACACTCATTGAGCTTTTGGTCACTGTCTCAATTATTGTTTTGATGGCGCTTATCGGCATCCCTACATTTTCGAAATACGGCGATGAAATGGCTTATAAACAGAAAGCAGTCGAGATAAAAGCGCTTATTGAGGAATTGAATGTTTTATCAAACAATCCGGAAAAGGGGATAATTCAATATCGTATAAGAATACCAGATACTTCAACGATTAGTTTGGAAAAAAGTAGTAATGGTAGCAATTTTTTTACAGTTAAAGATATTAAAGCCCTGGATAGTGAAATAATTAGTTTTATTAATTCCTACAATTCTATAATTTGCAATACTTCGAGAGTATGTTGGGCGATTGCAACAGGTACTCCAGGAAATAATTATCTGACTACAAGCACGGAATTAATAAAGCTAGAAGACAATAATATTTCTCCACCTAAAATCGCAATTTTTAGCTTAAAAGCATCTCCTTTTATATTAACTGTTACCGGAGCGGAGTGATGAATAAAGCATTTTTTATAAAAAATAAAAAAGGTTTCGGACTGTTGGAAGTTTTACTGTCGGTTGTGATAGTTGCAACAGTGCTTGGCGTCTTGGTATTTACCGGAAAGGCCGCCATGAACAACAGTGGATATATGCAGGAAAGAGCGCAAGCGATATATCTGGCTCAGGAAGGAATAGAAACGATTCGCCAGATGCGGGATACAAACTGGATTGACAAAGACAATACAACGCAATGGAATTCGATGGTGTGGGATGCACGCAAGTTTGATCCCATAACTTCTGGTTGGTATAAATTAAATGATCTTAGTAATGAACCATTTAGATCTAGAAAAAGATTTGGGCTTGCTGGACCGTCAGCTAGTAATCCTAATGCATTCCAATGGGAAGCAATACCTATTAATAGTGTAAATTTTAAAAGGGCGTTTGAGTTTTCAAGTCCCGGAAACCTCATACCCAATGCTGATTCAAGTCTGACGGCTTATTCCATTGTTGTTAAAGCCGTTGTGCAGTGGAACAACGCTGGTCAAACAAAAACAATCGAAGTTAGTGAAATATTAACCAACTGGAGACCAAATTTTTAAGTAAGCATTCACTGTCATTCCAACCTGTAGCTTGAGCAGTTCTCCCCCTGCCCGAGGGGGAGTTAGAGGGGGTGGGAGAGGTGGAATCTATACAAATAGTATTCTGGATCCCAGCCGGAGTTTATGCTGAACTTGATTCAGTGCTGGGATGACAATAAGGCAGTGAACGGTTACAACTAGCAAATATAGGTAAATATGAAAAAAGCTTTTACATTAATCGAAATATTGGTTGCATCGACTATTTTCGCTGCTGTGATGATTATAGTTTCGGCTACGGTATCACAGGGCGGATCTTATTATTCTAAAATCAAAACCCAAAGAGAAGCATCCGAAGAAACAAGAAAACTAGCTGATTTAATTAGCAGGGACATACGAGCGGCAAATAGTAATTACAGTGTTTTTATTACTGGAGGTCCTATCGCTTTTAATTTTAAGAACGGATTGGCTATCTTAACGTGCACAGGGTCGGCAGGACCTTGCACTCCAAAGACAATTTATAGTCCAGCTCTGCAAGATCCATTTAATGATTCCGGTAAGCCAAATGTGTTGGTTGTGGCTATATCAAACGGCAATTTTAGAGTCTATGTTTCATGGACTGTATTAAATAGAACAGCGTTATATTATAAAAAGTTTGATTCTGCACCTACAATAGATCAGATTGTAGCCATACCCAATGAAGCCGTCAATCAAATTTCGAATCGGGACAATAATACCAAGGTGAATTTTGGCGGTTTTTGTCCGGATGACGATAGTAATACTGCAGATCCAAATCCAAGGCAACCCTATGTCCAGTTTTTCATAACTGCCAAAACCAAAGATTTTGACTTACTGCCGGTTCAAAGCCGCGCCCGAGCCGAAATCCGTTCAATGGTAACCTCGAGAAGCTATAACTGACAACTGACGACGGACAACTGACAATAAAACGTAACTTCATTCACCCCCTTGTGTGTCATCTCGAGCCATTCTGAACCCACCAGTGGGTGGATTGAAGAAGGCGAGAGATCCCATCATATACAACACATAAGATTTCTCACTTCATTCGAAGTGACAGTGAGCAGTTACCCAGTTATTTCTTCCATTTTGTATTTTATTGTGTTAAAGATATAATAGTAAACGTAAAACTTATTAACAAATTATTTTTATGAAAAAAAGAATTCTTACCGGAGACAGGCCAACCGGACCCCTGCATCTTGGCCACTATATTGGCTCTTTGAAAAAGCGAGTAGAACTTCAAGATGAGTATGATGAATTCATACTAATTGCAGATGTTCAAGCTCTAACTGACAATTTTGAGCATCCTGAAAAAGTTAGGGAGAATGTAATAGAGGTTGCGCTAGACTATTTGGCTGTCGGTCTTGATCCAAACAAGGTTAATTTTGTAATTCAATCTCAGATTCCG
>JAUXUF010000273.1 GCA_030684645.1 Bacteroidota bacterium
CGACCGATTGTGCCTAACGGCACAGTTTTGCCCTAAGAACAATATCCTGAACCTTTCATTAAGGGAATTTTGTCGTACACCTGAACTTTTCCATTTCAGTGTGTACTGAAAGTAAAAAGTTCAGACATGGATCAGCAACGAATCAACAATGCGGCCGGATGGGTCATTTTTGGAATATCACTTTTAGTTTATGTTTTAACCCTTGAGCCCACTCTAAGTTTATGGGATTGCGGCGAATTCCTGACCTCAGCCTGGAAACTTGAAATTAACCATTCTCCCGGAGCGCCTCTATTTATGCTTCTGGGACGCGTTTTTTCACTGTTCAGCTTCGGAAATCCGGCCAAAGCAGCATACGCGATTAACCTGGTATCGGCTGTTTCGAGCGCAGCTACTATCCTGTTTCTTTTCTGGACGATCGTTTGGCTGGTTTCAAAAATGGAACAAAAACAGGGCAAATCCTTTCCTGTATTTCTCAAATTCGGTGCAGCTGCAATTGGCGCTTTGTCATTCGCTTTTACCGATTCATTCTGGTTTTCAGCAGTTGAAGCCGAAGTATATGCTCTTTCGTCGCTCTTCAGCGCAACCGTACTTTGGGCTGCAACCCGCTGGGAGCGCGAAGCTGACCAGCCTTTTTCTTCCAGATGGATTTTGCTTATCTTCTTCCTGATCGGGCTTTCAATCGGCGTGCATCTGTTGAATTTGCTGGTCATTCCATCTGTGGGACTGATCATCTATTTCCGAAAATACAAATATTCGCTCAAAGGTTTAGCTGCAGCAATCCTGATCAGTGGAATCGGAATTCTGGCATTACTCCGGTTTTTTATTCCGGGGTTGCTCGATTTGTCGAAAACGCTGGAACTGTATTTCGTCAACAAACTTCATTTCCCTATTCATTCAGGATTGATTACATACGTCATTCTATTGATTGGCGCGATTTCAGGAGGAATAATTTACAGCCACCGCAAACAATTACCCAAGCTCAACCTCGCCATTTTGTGCCTCACTTTTATGTTGATCGGATACACTTCGTACGTGGCTACCATCGTCAGGGCATCCGCCGGGGTTCCTATTAACCAGGGAAATCCGGAAACCACCTTCAGCCTGTTAAATTACCTGAACCGCGAACAATATGGAACCCGTCCGATTCTGTATGGCGCCAATTTTGGTTCGGTGGCAACCGGATACAAGGAACGTGAAACCTGGATTGCAAAGGATGGCAAATACATCAAAAGCAAGCTCAATGCAGAGGTTGAATACGACCAGAATACCATCGGATTCTTTCCAAGGATGCACAGCAGTGACCCGGAACATATTGAATCATACAAAAACCAGTTCGGGTTTAAAGGCCGGAAAGTCCCGGTTCGCGACGAAGAAGGAAGTATGACAACTATCGCTATCCCTACTTTTCAGGAGAATTTAACATTCTTTCTGAAATATCAGTTTGGATTTATGTACCTGCGCTATCTGATGTGGAATTTTGTTGGCCGTCAAAACGATATTCAGGGAACAGGAAGTTTGACAAATGGAAACTGGCAGTCAGGTTTTCCGTTTATTGACAAATATTTAGTCGGACCTCAGAACAACCTTCCTTCTGCAATGAAAGAAAATAAAGGCCGGAATTCCTATTATTTTCTTCCGCTTCTTATTGGTATTCTGGGATTGGCCTTTCAATACCGGAACGACAG
The DNA here is from genome assembly GCA_030684645.1 of Bacteroidota bacterium. Lineage (GTDB taxonomy): Bacteria > Bacteroidota > Bacteroidia > Bacteroidales > Prolixibacteraceae > Aquipluma. The sequence continues at coordinate 1,686 of JAUXUF010000273.1, forward strand.
GCAGAACTTTTTAAGTATGGGACTGCTCTTTTTTCTGATGGGTTTTGCGCTGGTGGTTTACCTGAACGAAGTGCCAAATACGCCACGCGAACGCGATTACGTTTATGTTGGTTCGTTTTATGTTTTCTGCATCTGGATTGGATTAGGTGTTTTATCTGTTTTCAGTAGTATGCAAAAATTTCTGAAAGAAAAACCGGCCATGATTACTGCACTGGTTTTAAGTTTAGCAGCTTCTCCGATTCTGCTCCTGGCTACAAACTACGACGATCACGACCGTTCCGGAAGATATTCAGCCCGCGATCTGGCCCGGGATTACCTGGAGTCGTGTGAAAAGGATGCCATCCTATTTACTCATGCTGACAACGACACTTATCCGCTTTGGTATTGTCAGGAAGTAGAGGGAATCCGTCGTGATGTTCGGGTAGTGGTTATGCCATATTTACAGGCCGAATGGTATATTCAGCAATTGGGGCGAAAAACTGATCAAAATGAAGCCCTGGAAATGACCATCCCGTTGGAGAAATACCAATCGGGACAAGTTGACTATGTGTATGTTGTACCCAAAATTGAAACAGAACAGACTTTAACTGATGTCCTTGAATTTGTCGCCAGCGACTCGTCAAAAACCAAACTGAGCGTGGGTAACCAGGAACAAATAAGCTACATCCCGGTTAATAAAATGAGATTGGAAACTCCAGGGAAAGAGGATATTCACCTGGAATTGAAACAGAAAGCAATGAACAAAGGTGATTTGGCTTTTTGGGATATTATTGCATCGAACAGGGGAAAGCGACCGGTATGTTTCACTTCATGGGCCGATCCGGAAGAACACGGATTAAAAAACAACCTGATTTTTGACGGACTGGTTTTCCGTCTGACCGACCAGAAAACCGACAGCAATTCGGTGCTTGACATGGGAAAAATTGAAACTGAAAGCTTATACACCAAGCTGATGACAAAATGTAACTGGAATAATCTGGCCGACACATCAGTTTATTTCGACTGGCATCACCGCCGGATGTTTGCCAGTATGCAAATCAGGAGTGCATTTTACCGGCTTGCCCAAAAACTGACTCAGGAGAAGAAATCAGAAAAGGCACTGGCCGTTCTGAAAAAAGCTGAGCAAACGATCACCTTAAAACACTGGCCGGTTGATTATCAAAGTATCCTGATGGCAAGGCTATATGAACCAAATGGTAAAAAACAACGAGGCGAAATCCGGTTTAAAGAATTGGCAACATCGCTCGAAGAAGGGCTCAGTTATTTTGCCTCTTTTCCGGTGAATGAAAAAAAATCTATCATCGATGAAGCCGGATACCAGCTATCTTTATATAACGAACTGGTAAACCAGGGAAAAGATACACTATCAGAGCCGGAATTAAAAGCAATGAGGGAAAAGCTGATGGCATTTGCCGGAAGACTTGAACAATGAAAAATAGGGATTCCATCCTTCAAAAAAGGGATGGAATCCTTACTTCCTGGCCAGTTTATTTCGCTTTTGCAATTGCTTCCATCACCCGGGCAGGCGTCATCGGAAGCTGATAAAGCCGCGCTCCGGTGGCATCGAATATGGCATTGGCGATCACTGCTCCCATGCATATAATTGCCGGTTCGCCACCTCCCTGCGGAGCTTCATTTTTATCCAGAATTTTAGTTTGTATTTTAGGAACCCAGGAAAACAATGGGATTTGGTAAGTTCCATAATCGGCCGTATGAATATCGCCTCCGGTAAACATCACTTCTTCGGTCAACGCATAACCCATCCCCATGATAATGCAACCTTCCATCTGGATTATCGAACCTTCAGGATTAATGCAAAATCCCATATCCTGCGCACAGGCCACCCGAATGACTTTAACCTTTCCGGTTTTCTGATCAACTTTGACTTCCGCGATATGAGCGACATAACTTCCGGCATCGAATCCACAGGCAATTCCATAACCACGTCCACTCGGACCTTTTGCAGGCTTCCATCCCCATAATTCAGCAACAGCTTTCAGCACACCAAGCATCCGTTCGTCTTTCAGGTTTTTCAATCTAAAATCCACCGGATCGGCACCAAGTTTTACAGCCATCCTGTCGATTTGCGATTCGCGGGCAAAAGTGTTGGTGTTATTTGCAGGTGCCCGCCACGCGCCTGTTCCGAATGGATGGGCATCCCGGGCCGAATAGCTGGTAGTTTTTGAATCCGGAACATCATAAATGGTGTCCGATCCTCTCGGTCCGGCAAAATATTCATGAAAATCCCAAACTGAAATCTTTCCTGATTTACTGACTCCTGAAGTGATTTTAACCACCGCGGCAGGCCGGAACGTATCGTAGAAAAATTCTTCTTTACGTGTCCACTGAACCATCACCGGTTTCCCGGTCAGCTTTGCCAGCCGGGCAGCTTCCACCGCCTGAGGAAAGGCTGATTTTCCGCCAAAACCACCACCCAGAAATGGTGGAATAACCCGAACTTTATCAAGCTCAACACCTAATTCACGGGAAACCCCGTCTTGTGTTCCAAATGGTGTCTGTGTCGAAGCTCTCAAAATCATTTGATCACCTTCCAAATAAGCCAGTGCAGTATGCGGTTCCATCGGCGAATGGGCCACATAGCTGTTGTAAAATTCACTTTCAAAAATCAGTTCCGCATTTTTTTTGCCGGATTCAACGTCTCCCGCACTTTTAATAACTCTTGCTTCTGAAGGAATTTCGAGCAGATGTTTAAAAATGGTTTTGTCGTCCACTTTCATTTCGTCAAACTTATATTCAGCTTTTACTTTGGCAAGTGCAGCTTCAGCTTTCTCCGGATCTTTATGCAACACGGCAACCAAATCTTTATCACGGGCAATCACAATTCCTTCCAGTTTTTCTGCTTCGGAAGTATCGGCTGAAACCAGTGTCGCTCCATGCGAAGGTGGCCGGAGTATTTTGGCATACAACATTCCCGGCATTCTAAAATCACCTGAGTACATGGCTTCTCCTGTAACTTTGGCAACTCCGTCGGCATGCCGGAACGATTTGCCGCGAATTTTATACTCGCTGAAATCTTTCGTTTTTGGCTTGACATCCAGATATTTTTCAATTTTCCGGCCCTTGGTGAGTTGTCCGTAACTGACCTTTTTACTCTTATTATTTTTGACATATATAATTCCATTCTCAATTGCCAGTTCCTCCGGTTTTGTTCCCAGATATTCTGCACCCATAGTTAATAATACCGACCGCGCTTCGGCAACTGCAGCAAGAAGAGATGGCCCCAGAACTCGGGTCGATAATGATCCCCAGGTGCCAGCGTCATACGGACATAGCTCCGTGTCGCCCATCACCATTTTTATACTTTCCAGAGGAGTATCCAGTTCGTCGGCAATCATTTGTGGAAATGAAGTAATAATTCCCTGTCCCATCTCTATTTTGCCAACCATAGCGGTCACTTTCCCATCTTCGCCGATGTGTAAAAAAGCATTGTAATCAGTCGGAAGCGACCGTCGCTGTTCGGTTTCAGTAGCCAGACCTGTTAAGAGTTCTCCAAGCTGGAAATAAATAAAGAGACCACCACCAAGAAGTTTTACAAAATTCCTTCGGTCTAATTCGAATACCGGATTGTTTTCGGGCAATTCGTCGCGATAATATTTGTTGTTTTCCATAATCAGGATAATTTTTCAGATGAATGAAACAAAATTGTTTAAACTTTCGAAGTTCCGGCGACCGATTCGATTGCTTCAATAATCCGCTTGTGCGCCCCACAGCGGCAAAAATTATCTTCCATCCCTTCAATAATCTGCTCTCTTGTCAGAAGAGGGTTTTTCAGCAAAAGTCCGTAGGCATTCATGATCATTCCCGGAGTACAGAAACCACATTGCAGCGCATCGTGATCGACAAAAGCCTGCTGAACCGGATGAAGTTTACCGTTCACAGCCAAACCTTCGATGGTGGTGATTTTTTTACCTGATACATCTTCCATAGCTATTCCGCACGACCGGACAGCTTCACCGTCCATAATCACAGTGCAGGCTCCGCAATAACCTTCGCCGCAACCATATTTGGTGCCAGTGAGGTTAAAATTGGTCCGGAGGGCCCAAAGCAAAGTCTGGCCCTTTTCCAGTGGAAGTTCCACTTTTTTGCCGTTTAGTTCAAATTGAATGTTTTTTGCCATGTTTTTTGGTTTTATTTATTTTGTTTCTAATGTACTTGCTACATCTGAAAGGGAGGTATTATTCATCATACCATTCAAACAAATATTTCTCATCATATTCAACTTCAAATTTTTTCAGAAAATCCAGGTATTCTTCCTTAAAAGTCCTTTTGTGATGGTGTTCTTCCTGATTGAGAATGTATTGATAAACCTGATCTATTTGAGAATGTGAATAAGAGAATGAACCAAAACCTTCTTGCCAGGAAAATTTACCACGAACAAATTTTTGCTCGTTAATAAAATTGCTTGAATTATTTTTAACATCTCTGACTAAATCGGATAATGACATGGAAGGTTTTAGCCCAACAAATAAATGCACATGGTTGGCAACCCCATTGACAATGATCGGTTTTTGATTTTTACCTTTGATTATCCCCGACATATATTTGAAGACCTCATCGCGCCAGGATTTTTGAAGCAGGTTTGTGCGACCGTTTACCGCAAAAACAACCTGAATATAAATTTGAGAAAATGTTCCAGCCATATGATGTTTTTATATAAAATTGATTCTCTTCTATCATGCCATCCCTTCGGGATTGGAAAACTTTTTGTTCGAAATCAACTATAATCATCACATCCCTTCGGGATTGCTTTAACGCCGAAGGCGTGATATGATTATAGCCAACAAATTGAACCGACAACAACCAAACCCCGAGGGGTGACATAGACATTATATTATAATCATATCATCCCTTCGGGATTGGGTGGCAAAAAAATTCATTCGCATCTTTAATCATACCATCCCTTCGGGATTTTCTATCTTTTTATTCATCGCATCCTATAATCCTACCATCCCTTCGGGATTGGAAAACTTTTTGTTCGAAATCAGCTATAATCATCACATCCCTTCGGGATTGCTTTAACGCCGAAGGCGTGATATGATTATAGCCATATCATCGCACATACGACATGAAACCCCGAAGGGGTGGCATCATCATTTCATTCCCAATTCGTTTAAATAATCGTTTTTCGTATCGATATCTCGTACGATTTCCGGACAAAAAGTTTCCACCGCACAAATATCTTCCGGGAATTTTTGGGCGACCGACCTTAAACCAGCTGCCGCATCTAAATTCTCTAATTCATTTCTGTATTTCAGGTCATAAAGTGGCGGATGGCCTCGCCTACCTTCAAAAAGAGGAATCACAATTCCTTTTCCTGAATTTTTCCAGGACTCAATAACAGTCCCGATAGCTTTTGCCGGAATAAATGGCTGGTCTCCCAAAAAAATCAGAACGGCCTTTGCTTCCAGTGGCAATGCTTTCACCCCGGAAATGACCGAAGTATGCATGCCTTCCCGAAAATTTTCATTCACCACAAAATCGACCGGCATGGATTTTAAAGCTTCCAAAATTTCAATACGATCGGAGCCTAAAACAACTTTAATCCGGTCAATTCCTGAATTCAGGATATTTTCCACTACTTTTTCAATGATGGTTTTACCTTCAAAAGGCAACAAAAGTTTCTGGGTCCCCATCCGGGTTGACAAACCTGCTGCCAGAACAATGGCCCAGATTTCATTCACGATATTTTTTTTTGATTTCTGATTTTAACCAGCTGGGCTGCAATACTGACCGCAATTTCTTCAACAGTCTGCGCCCCGATATCCAGACCAATTGGCGTAAATATCCTATCCCATTGTTCAGTGCTTGCCCAGCCATTTTCCAGAAAAGCCGTTTTCATCTGGCTTACTTTTGCTTTGCTGCCAATCATGCCGATATATGCCGCTCCTGACCCTATAAATTTCCGGAGTACTTCGGCATCACTTTTATGACCCCGGGTTACAATGACCAGGTAGGAATCATTCCGAATTTCGATTTGTTCCGTGATAGAATCAACTGATCCGGAAAGGACAAAATCAGCATCAGGAATTTGGGTTTTATCGGCATATTCAGGTCTGTCGTCCCAAACTGTCACTTCGAAATCCAGAAATTTACCCAGATGGGCCAACGTCCGTCCGATATGCCCGGCACCGGCAATAAATAAGAAAGGTTTGGAAACAATACTTTCAAGATAGACAAATCCATTTGTAATGGTTTCAATTACCGGAATTAACTGATTGGAAGCGTCATTCGGATGTTCATACATCTCAGCAATTACCTGCTCAACCTTGCTTCCAAAATTATTCGGCAACTGTGGATTGATTTCTGACAACCAAAAACGACTGATTTTTATCTTCTCTTGATTTGATTCGTCAATCCATGTCATTAAAACACCTTGCCTCCGTTCTTCGAGACTGTTTTTCAACTGAATAAAAACAGGCAGGTGGATTTCCGGAGCAGCATCCAGCAAAATGGACATGCCTCCTCCACAGATGGAGTCCCTTCCTTTATCCAAATTTCCACCTAAATCGAAAGAAAATATTCCGGATAGTTTCGATTCCAGAATTTTTTGTGTCTGTTGAATAACCTTCAATTCCGTCATTCCTCCTCCAACGGTACCTGCCAATAACTGATTTTTTGCTATTACGGCTGAACTTCCTGCCTTCTGCGGAGTTGAACCATAAGTCCGGAGGACAGTTGCCAACACGCAAGGCGTTTTTGCCTGAAGGATTTCAACTAATTGCGGATAATTGAAGGATGAAGTTTTCATACAGATATCGTCTCAATTCCTGCTTATCGAATTTTGGACAAAGAATCTGATTGTCCGTAAAACTCTTCTAAAATTAAAGCTTTTTTTGGAATACCACGACAGAGTGGTGAAGATAAGATAGATGCAATTTTTGAAGACTCCAATCTGCGACTAATTCAGGCTGTCATTCCTGATAGAGTCGATGGGTTGAATAAAATGAGCTGTATCGGCAAGAAGTATCCGTTGATTGTGAATAGTATCGTTTCCACTAATCCTGACAGAATCAAATGCAAATTGGCTGTTGAAAACCGAGAAGAAGATTACCACTGACACCAAAGCGGTTTTCATCCCGATACTTTGTGCAGAAAACAACCAGCCGGCAAAACTTGCAAACGAATTTTGCTTCAGCTTCGAACGACTGTTTTTCAGCAAAAACGAATACATCAGCCGATCTTCGATTGCCTTGTCAGGTTCACCAATCCGATCGTTTTTGAGAAGCTCAGTAAGCAATTGATTGCGATTCATATTTTTCATGGTAACTAATTTTTAAAATTCAATTTCATCTTTCAGGTATTCCAGCTTTTCGGCCAGCATTTTTTTTGCATAAAATAATCGCGATTTCACCGTTCCATCCGGAAGTTCAAGTATTTCGGCAACCTCTTTGATCGAAAATCCTTCGCGGTAACGAAGTAAAAAAGCTGAACGGTGTTCTTTACCCAACGAATTGAGTGTCGCAAATATCTTTTCAATCACCTGTTCAGGTTCAAGGGTTGATTCGTTCAGGAAATCAAATTGAGGTTCCAATGCCTCAGCTTCCTGGTATTCCTGGCGGATTCCGCGCCGCCGGTATTCATTTTTGCACATGTTGTTGGCAACCGAATACAACCAGGTCGAAAATGAATAGGCCGGATTAAAGCTTTCCGGTTTTTCAATCAGTTTCATGAACAGTTCCTGCAAAAAATCGTTGGCCTGCTCAGCCGAATTGCCAAGCATCCGGTAGAAATAGTAATACATCCGCCCTTTGTACCGATGATAAAGTTCGCTAAATGCAGCCTGATCGCCTGAAACGATTTGCTGCATCAACTCACAGTCGCTAAAAGTTCTATTTTTTCTCCGGAATATCAATTCGACGATTTTTTTAAAATTATTTACTAAAGATCATGCTTTTTTTCTATTCAGTACACTCCAAAAGTGAAAGGTTCATATTTTTCACCTAAAAAAAACCAGTAAAAGAATCTCTTCCGAAATTCGATTACTGGTTTTAATTGATGAAAGAAAAATTATTGTATGACTACTGTTATTCTATTTGCTTGAATATGAATCAAATCTACAACTTGTTCCATGGAATAGCCGCAAATATCAGGGCCAGGGCAATCAGAAAGAAAATGGATGCAATTTTAAATTTATTCCGGTCAATTTTAGCTTTTTTCGATTTGGCGCGTCCGATGTGTACCAGAACTAAGGCAATCAGCATCATGGAAATATGTTCCACTGCATAAAAACGCAGAACAGCATCTTTCATGGCAGCGCCAAAATTAGCGAATATTTGTTTGGTAACAGGGCTCAGGAAAAAGTAGAGGCCGAGGCCGAAAATCAACTGCAAATCCATCAGGGAGGTAAAGACAATACCCAAAACATTATCAAGCTTTTTCCAGGGCTGATTACCCAGCCAGCCAGCCAGATATTTTATCAGTGTAACTGCCATACTAAACAATAGCAACCATCTCAGCCAACTATGGAACATTAAAAATACTTCGTACATTTTTATTTGGTTTTAAACGTTTTGTCAATAAACGAATGAAAGCCGTTTTGGTTGAGTATTTTTTGATATCAATCGGAGAAAAACGATAATAGTTGATTGTACCCAAAGTGGGTATGTTAGATTTTTCCAAAATGTTGTACAAACAGATTCAACAATACTTTTATTACACTATAGACAATGAATCAATTCTTTGTTTTCCTTAGTCTGTCATAAGCCATTTTTCAATGTGTTGTCGGCAAGTTTAGGCGAAATTCGCCGAATAAATCTTAATAGTTTTGTTTTTCCAATATTACTTTCAAGCTTGTCTTTTTTAAAATTGCCAATAAATTCATCCACAAGTTGTTTAGGTGATATTTTCCCTTTTCCACGACCTTCTTTATACATCTGTCGATAAGGTTAATTACTGATATATTATCGCTCAAATCGCAAACGATTATTGTTATGTTTGGAAACTCGATTTGCAGTTTAGTTAGATTTGTTAGATTGCTTGAGGTGACAATCAGTTTGTTGTTAATTTATTTAAAGAGGCTATCAATGAATGCCTTAATGCTATAATGATGTGTTTTATCCTTCTTCTTCTTCTAGACTGAAAATATTTCAGTCCCTTCCACCATCCGAAATCCTTCAGACTGCTCCAATGACAAACGAATCATTTTCGCAGCCAAAACATCAACCGGCGTGGGTCGGTAATTTTTCAGGATAAAGTGTGTCAAAAAACGGGTGACGAACAGGCCAAACTTCTCCCCTGCCCGCTTTTCCTGACGATCGCCATCCAGAATTGACGGCCTGAAAATGAGCATTTTTTTAAAATTCATTTTCTCAACTGTATCCTCCAACTCTCCTTTTATTCTGGAATAAAAGACTGAAGATTTTGGGTTCGCTCCCATTGATGAAAACAAAACATAAACGGAAACGCCATTCTCTGCAGCAGCTTTAGCGAATTCGTACTGATAGGTGAAATCGACCCGGTACTGATTTTCTTTGGTTTTGGCCGTTTTGATGGTGGTTCCCATCGTTGAAAAAAGCACATCGCCCTGCACCAAAGACTTCCAACTATCAGGCTGATCAAAATCGATGATTTGTTCGTCCAGCTTCGGATTTGAAATACCGGTTCCCCGGCGAACAAAAACGCGAACCTTTTCAAATTCCGGATGATTGAGCAATTGACTAACAAGTTGCTGCCCGACGAATCCACTGGCACCAATGACATTTGCTGTTTTTCCCATTTGCTGTTATTTTTCCATGGTTTTTCGCGAGACTATTAAAACTAATTTCCGCGGCATGAACGGAACAATCCAGTTAAGTGAAAACTTCATCAACCCATCATCAAACGAAACAAGCCTGCCTTTTTGCATCCCACGGTATCCAGCCCTGGCTGTATGCAAAGGGCTGGCTGCTTTCTGCATCTTCAGTAACCGCGAGCCATTCATGTTGGCGGTATCAAAAAATTCAGTAGCAACCGGTCCCGGACAAAGTGCAGTAACGGTAACTCCTGATCCGGCAATTTCTTCTGCAACCGCTTGACTGAACGAAACCACAAAGGCCTTGGTAGCATAATACGTTGCCTGAAGCGGTCCTGGCAAAAATCCTGCAGTTGAAGCAACATTCAAAATCTTGCCTGATTTTCGTTCAAGCATTCCCTGAAGGTACAAATGTGTAAGGGCTGACAGCGTTTTAACATTGAGATCAATCATAGCCATATCATCAGCCAGGCTACGTTCATGAAATTTCCCATGTCCGCCAAAACCGGCATTGTTGACCAGGAAGTCAATCTTTATCCCTTGTTTTTCGGTTTCGGAAAAGATTTCAGCAGGCGAATCTCCCTGGGTCAAATCAGCACCCAATGTGAGTACCTTAATACCATATGCTTTTTCAAACTCTGTTTTCAATTCATTTAAAACGTCGATTCTTCGGGCTACCAGCACCAAATGGTGACCATCAATGGCAAAAAGTCTTGCCAATTCCTTCCCAATCCCACTTGAAGCGCCTGTTATTAAAGCGGTCTTTTTCATATCCAATACATTTTAATTGACTAATCAGTCTGTTTTATTAAAAAAAATAGTTATCCTTTGATGCAATCCCAATAAAGAGAAAATCCATTTTCGAGAAAGTTCAGATCGTTAACCCGATCGCGGTTGGCCAACAGGTTAAGAACAAAACCATTGAGTACTCCCTGTGCCACATCGAACAGCAAGTCGGCCGGCAAGTCTTTCAACACATCTGTTTCCTGCCCATTTTTTACAATTTCAAAAACAAAGCTAAATCGTTCCATTCCTTGTTCTTTGGTCAGCTGATCAATAAATGGGGAATTACTAAACTGATTGAAAAACTGCAACTCACAAGTATAATCAAGGGCCCAATATACAAAATTAAAAAAGAGTTTACGTAATTTCGACTTAACTGTCATTTGCTCTTCGAGATCCATTTTCAGAGCTTTAATCAACAAATCTTTATTTTCGATATAGATTGAATTAATGAGATCTTCCTTGGTCTTGAAGTAATGAAACAAAGTTCCGGTCGCCACGCCGGCTTCACGGGCAATTTGCGAAGTCGGTGTTGCATGAAATCCGTTTTCAACAAATAATCTCAAGCCAGATTCCAATAATGCAGTACGTTTATCTTTCATAAATATTGACTATTCAGTCAACAAATAAACACAACATTTTTGACTTGAGCAAAATTATTTTGACTTGCTACCCATTCACTTTGTTCTATAATGAAAATAGTTGACTTGCACAATTCTAGCTAACCATTTTCAAACAAAAATCATTATACTTGTTCCCTGTTCTGAAAATCTCAATTTTCAGATAAATATCATCTTTTATTAACCTAATTGAACTACGATGGTGGCAAAAATTCACAGCTTGAGCGGTTACATTCACGAATATCAGAAAAGCATTGCTAATCCGGAAGCTTTTTGGGCAGAGGTAGCCGAAGGTTTCTATTGGCACAAACGGTGCGATAAAGTATTGGAATGGGACTTTGAAGGCCCTTCAGTTAAATGGTATGCCGGAGGAAAACTAAACATTACCGAGAATATTTTCGAAAAAAATCTTTATACGATTGGCAATCAACCTGCTATTATTTGGGAACCCAACGATCCGCAGGAACCAAACCGAACCTTAACTTACAATGAACTATTCAAGGAAGTCAACAAATTTGCCAATACCTTAAAGCGCTTAGGTGTTAAAAAAGGAGACCGGGTGGCCATTTATATGCCTATGGTGCCTGAATTGTCAATCGCCATGTTGGCTTGTGCCCGGATAGGAGCTGTTCATTCAGTGGTTTTTGCCGGATTCTCGGCTGCATCTCTGGCCGATCGGATTATCGATGCCGAAGCCAAAGTAGTCCTGACAGCAGATGGCGGCTTCCGTGGAGAAAAAATCACCCCACTTAAAAACATTGTTGACGAAGCATTGGAAAGCTGTTCATGTGTCGAAACAGTGGTTGTGTTCCGAAGAACCAAATCGGAAATTAATATGGTTGTCGGACGCGACATCTGGTGGCACAAAGCCATTGACGGACAATCGGATGAATGCCATGCCGAGATAATGGATGCTGAAGATAACCTGTTTATTCTTTATACTTCCGGATCGACAGGCAAACCCAAGGGAATCGTACATACAACAGCTGGGTATATGATTTATACCGCCTATACGTTTGTGAATGTATTTCAATACAATGCCGGCGACATCTATTTTTGCACCGCCGATATCGGCTGGATCACCGGCCATTCATACATAGTTTACGGACCTCTTCTGAACGGGGCACAAACACTCATGTTCGAAGGAATCCCTACATGGCCCGACGCCGGACGGTTCTGGGATGTGGTTGACAAATACAAGGTTAACCAGTTCTATACTGCTCCAACAGCTATCCGGTCTTTGTTGGCGCTTGGCATGGAACACATTTCTGAGAAAAATTTATCTTCGCTTAAGGTATTGGGAACTGTTGGAGAACCAATCAATGAAGAAGCATGGCATTGGTACCACGACCATATTGGCCGGAATCGCTGCCCAATTGTTGACACCTGGTGGCAAACTGAAACCGGAGGAGTAATGATCAGTCCGATACCGGGAATTATCCCCACCAAACCATCATTTGCAACGTTGCCACTTCCAGGTGTTCAACCTGTAATCATGAATGGCGAGAATAAAGAATTGACTGGGAACAGCGTGAAGGGAAACCTCTGTATCAAGTTTCCCTGGCCTGGAATGGCGCGAACGATTTGGGGAGATCACGAACGTTTCAGGGAAATGTATTTTTCAACTTTTAAAAACCTGTATTTCACAGGCGACGGGGCACAACGCGACGAAGACGGATACTACCGCATCCTTGGACGTGTTGACGATGTAATTAATGTTTCAGGTCATCGCCTTGGAACAGCTGAAATTGAGAATGCCATTAACTCTCATCCGCTGGTGAATGAATCAGCCGTAGTAGGTTATCCTCATGCCATTAAGGGGCAGGGAATTTATGCCTTTGTGGTTTGTGGCGAACTCTCAGTTGGAGGAGAAGAAGGTATCCGGAAGAGCATAAAAATGGCAGTTACTAATTTAATCGGACCATTTGCCCGTCCTGATCTTATCCAGCTTGTTCCGGGATTGCCAAAAACCCGTTCAGGAAAGATTATGCGCCGGATACTCCGGAAAGTAGCTGAAGGAGATGCTTCCAACCTCGGCGACATTACCACTTTGCTTGATGAAGAGGTAGTGGATAAAATAATAGCTGGTGCTTTGGTCGAGGTGAAACGGTAAAAACAAGGCAAATAAAATAGATACAAACCTGGAACATTAAACGTAAAATCTGGATTTTAGGTATTTGCACAAATCTGGATGCTTCCCCACAGCAAGTCGGCCGTTTTGTCCCAACTGAACTTATCTTTTTGGATGAATCCCTTTTCGATCAGTGAATCCCGAAGATCTTTTTCCAGGTAGATTTTGACCATGGCATCCTTAATCTGGGCCAGAGAAAAAGGATCGACGTATAGAACAGCACTGCCTCCTACTTCAGGAAGTGAAGTTGTATTGGAACAAATGACCGGTACACCTGAATTCATGGCCTCAATAACCGGAACGCCAAACCCTTCGAAAAATGGAACAAAAGTCAGGGCCAGCGAGGCTCCCAATACCTGATGTAACTCTTCAGTATTCAGCCTTCCGGTAAAAATCACGTCGTCTTTGTAACGCATGCCTTCGTATGCAAGCTCAATATCGTTGGTTTTAAACATACTTTCCCCAACAATCAGCAGCTTAGTATCCGATTCTACCGATGTCCGAAAAGCGTCATAGGCCCGAAGCAAACCACAGATATTTTTACGTGGGTGCAGAGAGCCAATAAATAGCAAATAATTTTTTCCTCCTGAATATTTTTCTTTGACTTCCAATTTCTCAACATCAGAAGTGGGTGTATAAGTGGTATTTACACCATTATAAACTACATCTATCTTATCAATACCAATTTTGTAAGTGCGAATGATATCTTCTTTCGAGAAATACGAAACCGTTACCACCCGTTTGGCCTTGCGGGCGAACCTTGGGAAAAAATAATTGTAATATTTTGCTTTCAGCCACGGCAGATCTTTAGGTCGGTGTGCGAAGTTAATATCATGGATGGCAGCCAGTTGATTAATCTGTGTATTGAGCGACAGATACCCATCGGGTGAGAAAAACAAATCAGCTTTGTATTTTTTTAAAATCCGGGGAATCTGCAATTCGAACCAGATGAACCAAAGGACAGGATGCCGGGTGGGGGGCGCCAACACAATGGGAGTAATGTTATCTGAGAAAATAAATTCGTCGGCAAACGGACGGTCAAAAATAAACAGGAACTGATGCTCCGGATGATCACGTGTGATGCGCGACAAGGTTTCCCTGGTAAACCAACCGATTCCCTCGAGCTTTCCCTGAATCAACAAGCGGGTATTAACAGCTATTATCATGTGTCGTGTTAAGGCGTTGAAATATGTTCAAATGTACAAAGTCTGATCAAAAAATGATTACTTTTGAGCCACTTTATCAAACCAGGAAAAGACACTCATTTGAAACGGACATTTATCACCAATCTTTTATTGCTCCTTTTTCTGAATGTTTTAATCAAACCCTTCTGGATATTTGGAATCGACCTCACTGTGCAGAACCTGGTGGGCGACGAAAGCTACGGATTATATTTCTCGCTTCTGAATTTCTCCATGATTCTGAATATACTTCTCGACTTCGGAATAACCAGCTTCAACAATAAAAATATTGCCCAACACCGTCAACTGATGAAAAAACACATCAGCAACATTGTTGGCTTGAAATTTTTGCTGGCTGGGATTTATGCGGTTATCAGCATATTAGCTGCCCTGATTATCGGGTACAAGGAAATCCAGGTTCATCTGATTATCTTTTTAATCCTCAATCAATTTCTCATTTCATTTACTTTATATCTGCGTTCAAATATCAGCGGAATGCACCTTTTCAGGACAGACAGCCTTTTATCGGTTCTCGACCGCTCGATCATGATTCTTATTTGTTCAGTTCTTTTGTTTACCAACATAACCAATCACACGTTCAGGATTGAATGGTTTGTTTATGCGCAGTCGGCAGCCTACCTGATTACCAGCTTCATTACGCTTGGAGTTGTACTGGCACACACCGGAAAGCTCCGGCTCAATTTTGACCGTCGTTTTTTTGTCGTCTTCCTGAAAAAAAGTTATCCGTATGCCTTGCTCATTCTATTGATGTCGTTTTACAACCGCATCGATTCAGTGATGCTCGAGCGGTTATTAAAAGATGGAAAGGAACAGGCGGGAATTTATGCCCATGCCTTCCGCCTGCTCGATGCATTTTCGATGTTCGGAGTTTTATTTGCAGGCTTATTGCTGCCCATTTTTGCCCGGATGATCAAACAAAAAGAAGACATTGGGTCTATGGTGCAGTTTTCCTTTTTGCTGCTTTTCGTTCCGGCGATTATTATCAGCCTTTCTTCCGGATTTTATGATCACGAAATAATGATCCTGCTCAATTACAGTAACAGTGAATTGTCGGCCTCTATTTTCAGGCTGCTGATGATCAGCTTTCTGGGCATTGCCACCACTTATATTTTTGGGACACTTCTCACTGCAAACGGAAGCATCCGGCAGTTAAACTGGATGGCTGTTACCGGAATGGGAATAAATGTTGGCCTGAATATCATTCTGATACCCCACTTTCAGGCATTGGGATCAGCCTGGGCAAGCCTTGTAACTCAGCTTTTTACAGCCATAACACAAACTATACTTGCCGTTCTAATACTCAAACTGACCATCAATTACCGGTTAATTGGCAAACTAATTTTGTTTGTCGGTTTTGTATTCCTTGCCGGACACTTTAGCCGACACATCGACAACTGGATTCTTGGTTATGCCTTCATGATTGTGATAAGTGTTTTGTTCGCCTTTTCAAGCCGGTTAATAAACCTGAAAGCATTATCCGACATCATCCGAAATGAATAAGATATGACAAGGCAAAAGGCAAAAGTGAAAAGGCAAAAATTAACACAAACCCATCAGTTTATCGCTGAAATCCACAAAGATGAGAAGTAAGTTAACTCCGGAAGACTTGAAAAGCGGGGACCGTTTCGAACTGTTGGCAGAAGTCTCCCACCTGAATTTGCGTGAATTTGTTGTGGAACAGATCACAAAAGAGAAGTATATCATCAGGTCATATTCCGTCTATCAGGTAATTATGCTGATCGTATTCGGGGTATTGTTAATACGAAGCATTCTGATCATGGTCAAAGGCCATTCAGAGGCTTTGGTAAGTGTTGTTCTGGCAATCATCTTTTCATTTACCTTACTCATCATCATTCATGAATTACTCCATGCACTCGCCTATTTGCTTACAGGAGCACGTCAGATTTCATTCGGGTTTATTCCCAGAAAATTCATTTTCTATGCCTTGGCCGACCGACAAGTGATTGCTTATCCAGCCTTTCATCTCGTTGCCCTAACTCCTTTTGTTATTGTAAATATGATTTGTTTCGTTGTACTTCTTGCAACTCACAACAGTCAATTGATCTATTTTTTTCTGACGGTAATGTGCATGCATTCGTTATTCTGTGCCGGGGATATGGCCATGCTTGCCTTTTACAATTTGCATCGCGGAAAGGAAATTTTCAATTTTGATGACCGAAGTGAAGGAAAAACTTATTTTTACACCCGAAGATCGCAGAATTGATAATGAACATTATTTATTACCGAAAATATTATGACACTTATCGAAGCCGTTGTTATCGCTGTTGTAGAAGGAATCACCGAATTTCTGCCCATCTCCTCGACCGGACACATGATTATTACCGAAGCGTTGCTGGGAATGAACATTGACGAGTTTACCAAGGCATTTACCGTAAATATTCAGTTTGGAGCAATTCTCTCGGTGGTTGTATTGTATTGGCGACGGTTTCTTCAAAGCTGGACATTCTACCAAAAACTATTTATCGCTTTTCTACCGGCTGCAGTAATTGGTTTACTTGCCGGTGATTTCATCGACAGCTTGCTTGAAAATGTGATGGTTGTAGCTATTATGTTGCTGGTGGGCGGTGTACTTTTATTGTTTGTTGATAATTGGTTCAGTAAGGAAAGTGAAAGTCAGGAAGTTACTTATCCGAAAGCGCTTAAAATTGGCTTTTGGCAATGTATCGCTATGATTCCGGGAGTTTCTCGCTCTGCAGCGTCAATCATTGGTGGGATGCAGCAAAAATTAAGCAGGACCAATGCCGCTGAATTCTCCTTTTTCCTGGCTGTTCCAACCATGGCAGCTGCCTCGGCCTATAAACTGCTCAAAGACTACAAACACTTTAACACCGAAAACATTGGCATTCTGGTCATTGGCAACATTATCGCATTTATTGTGGCCATGATCGCCATCAAAACCTTCATCACCTTCCTGCAAAAACATGGATTCAAAGTATTCGGCTGGTACCGGATCGTGGTCGGATTGATCCTGATAACGCTCTTACTGATGGGAATTGATTTGAAGGTGGTGTAAACAAACGCCTTTGCCGCCTTATCTTGAATCATAAATGGGAAGGTTTCTGTAACAGCAGCCCTCATATTATCATATTTCACATTAAAAGATTCAGGATTTTGTTGAATAAAATGAACTCTTTCACGGAGTTGTGAAACAAAATTTTTTCCAAGTCCTTGCTGTTGTTTTTCAACGCATTCCATTCATTAATAGGAATAAAAACACCAGTTGTTTGACCTTTGCTGTCGGAGATAAATTGCAAATTCATGATGTCATTTTTTTTGAAAAGTTAATGAAATAGAATTTTACACACAAATCTTGATCAATTAATTAAGCTGATAGCTGACTGTATCCTCCTTACTGTTTCTTCCTTTCCAATCAGTTCACATATCTCAAACAAGTCGGGACCGCTGCTTCCGCCAACCAGTGCTAATCTGATCGGCACCATCACTACGCCAAAAACCCACTCTTTTTCAGTCATAAAGGCTGAAAATATTTCCTTTATAGTTTCAGCTTTCCAATCGGAAATGGTTTCAAAAAGCGTTGAAATTGCTTGTAGCTTTTCATTCGTATCGGGTTTCCATTTCTTCTGAATGGTCTTTTCGTCGTAGCTTTCAGGAGCCTGAAAAAAGAAATGCCCTTGTTCCCACAAATCCTTTACAAATTCACATCGTTCCTGAATCATTCCAACAATGCGCCCGAGCTTCTGCAAATCGGGAGTAATTCCTTTTTCGTTCAGCATCGGCAAGAATAACGCGGCCAGTTCGGCAGGTGTTTTCTGTTGCAGATAATGACGGTTGAACCATTTGGCTTTTCCCGGATCGAACCGTGCGCCTGATTTTACCACACGGGTAAGATCAAAACTTTCAATCAATTCATCCATCGAAAAGAATTCCTGCTCGGTTCCAGGGCTCCAACCCAGCAAGGCCAGCATATTAATAAAGGCTTCAGGGAAATAGCCATCTTCGCGGTAACTTCTCGAGACATCGCCGGTTTCAGGGTCTTTCCAGAGAAGCGGGAATACCGGAAATCCCATTTTATCGCCATCCCGCTTGCTTAGTTTTCCTTTTCCTTCAGGTTTCAGGATTAGGGGAAGGTGCGAAAAACACGGACGGTTCTCCGAAATACCCAGCGATTCGTACAATAAAATGTGCAATGGCATCGATGGAAGCCATTCTTCGCCCCGAATAACATGAGTGATTCGCATTAAATAATCATCCACTACGTTGGCCAGATGATAGGTCGGCATTCCATCAGACTTAAACAGAACTTTATCGTCGAGCTGATTGGTATTGAATGACACCCGTCCACGAATCAGATCTTCGTCAACAACTTCGCGGTTTTCGGGCATTTTAAACCGGATCACATACGACTGTCCGCTTTGCAGCCTTGCCGAAACTTCTTCAGCAGAAAGGGTGAGCGAATTCTTCAATCCGTTGCGGGTATGTAAATCGTACGAAAAAACATCTTTCCGGGCTTCGGCTGCTTTGCGAAATTCATCCAATTCTTCCGCAGTGTCGAACGCGTAATACGCAAACCCGTTATCAATCAGTGAATCAGCATATTTTTTATACATTGGTTTGCGCTCGCTCTGGCGATACGGGCCCAGATCGCCTCCAAAACCTACTCCTTCGTCAGGCACCAACCCGCACCATTTTAACGATTCGATGATGTATTCTTCGGCTCCCGGTACATAACGGTTTTGATCGGTATCTTCGATGCGCAGCAGAAAATCGCCGCCATGCTTTTTGGCAAACAAATAATTGAATAAAGCAGTACGCACTCCTCCCATGTGCAGCGGGCCAGTCGGACTTGGTGCAAAACGAACCCTCACTTTTCTTTCCATGATTTTCGCTGATTAAATATTCGTCACAAAGATAACAATTCTGAAGGTTGTGAGTCATTTTAATCCCGGCACCAAGTAAAAATTGGCTTTCGGGCTGACCGAAAAGGCCCGTTAATTTATATTAACATGATTTATTACAGGCTTCCGGGAAAATGATTTGTAGATATGCAGATATCCATATCTTTGCTCCTGATTTTTCAAATGATTTTACTTTTTAAATTTTGAAATGAAAAGATTTTTAGCAATTGTGGCTTTTCTTCAGGTTGTTTTGCCTGGAATGGTGAAAGCTGATGAAGGGATGTGGTTACCTGCTTTGATTGAAAAGTTGAATATCACTCAAATGAAGAAAGAAGGATGCTCATTGAATGCTGAAGATATATACAGCATCAACCATTCAAGCCTGAAAGATGCAGTAGTTGCACTCGATCGCGGATCATGCACGGCCGAACTTATTTCAGATGAAGGATTGCTTCTGACGAATCACCACTGTGGGTTTGATGAAATTCAGGAACACAGCTCGGTTGACCATGACTACCTGAGAGACGGATTCTGGGCCAGGACAAAAGAAGAAGAATTACCTAATCCGAGAAAAAGCGCTTCATTTCTGATTAGTTTCGAAGATGTTTCGGAGAAGATTTTGCCTCAGTTAAATGAACAGATGAGCAGAGACGAACGAAGCAAAAAATTCCGTGAACTGGCTTCTGCCATTGAGAAAGAAGCGGCCGGTGACACACATTACGAAGCCCGCGTTCAGTCGTTATATGACGAAAACAAATACTACCTGTTTGTTTATGAAACTTTTCGCGATATCAGATTAGTTGGTGCTCCGCCACAATCGATGGGGAAATTCGGAGGTGATACCGACAACTGGATGTGGCCGCGTCATACCGACGACTTCAGTATGTTTCGCATTTATTGTGGAAAAGACGGCAAACCTGCAAAATATTCAATAGACAACGTACCATACAAACCCAAATACCATTTGTCCATCTCATTAAAAGGTTATCAAAAGAATGATTTTGCAATGGTTATGGGATACCCGGGAAGCACAAACCGGTATAAAACTTCATTTGGAATTGAATACACCATGAAAATTACAAATCCGATCCGCATTCAGGTGCGCCAGGAAAAGCTACGCATCATCAATGAATTCATGAAAACTTCGCAGAAAGCAAAGATTATGTATGCATCCAAATATTATGGTAGTTCTAATTACTTCAAATACAGTATCGGACAAAATAAAGGACTTGAAAATCTGGGTGTTCTGGAAAAGAAAAAACAACTGGAAGACCAATTTACCAAATGGGTGAATGCCGATCAGCAGCGAAAAGCCAAATACGGCGAGGCGCTCAACCTGATTTCCAGCGCCTACAAAGAACTTAATGATGAAACGGCTTATGAATATATGTCGGAGGCTATGCTGCGCGGGCCTGAAATCTTCAATTTTGCTTACCAGACACATCCGCTTTATGATATTCTAAAATCGGATAAAAAATCGGAGCAAGTGAACCTGGCCAGCCAGCGGGTAAAAGACGGGTTGGATGAGTTTTTTAAAGATTATGATCCTGCTACCGATCAGAAAATTTCAGCTGCACTTTTTCGCCTTTATCAGGAAAATGTTGCGCCCCAATATCACCCGCCATTTTTCAGGATAGTAAAAACCAAATACGGAAACGATTTTGAAAAATACACCAAGGAATTGTATGCCAAATCTATCTTTGGAAGTCAGGATCGGCTGATCCACTTTTTTGAAGAACCAAGAGCCAGAATTCTTGAAAAAGATCCGATTTTTCAATTGGCACTGGAGATTTTCAGGATGAGAAGCCTGATTAGCGATGAAACAAGCAAAACGACCGAAGCTCTGGCCAAAGGAAACCACCTGTTCGTTGGTGGACTGATGGAGATGGAGTCTGACAAGACTTTTTATCCGGATGCAAACTCAAGCATGCGTTTAACCTATGGAACTGTTGGAGATTACATTCCCCGCGATGGGGTCAAATACAGCTATTTCACCACTTTACAAGGATATATCGAAAAAGAAATCCCTGGTGATGATGAATTTGACGTACCGGCCAAATTGAAAAAACTCTATCAAGCCAAAGATTATGGCCGCTATGCCGATGCTGACGGAACCCTTCACACCTGCTTTACCACCAACAACGACATCACCGGTGGAAATTCCGGAAGCCCTGTCATGAATGGCAAGGGAGAGTTAATTGGAATTGCTTTCGATGGAAACTGGGAAGCCATGAGCGGTGATTTAGCATTCGAAAACGACATACAAAAATGCATTAATGTCGATATCCGTTTTGTACTCTGGACCATCGATAAAATGGCCGGCGCTCAAAACCTGATTGATGAAATGACCATTGCAAATTAACATTTGATTTTTAATATAACAGAAAGACCCGTATTTTGCGGGTCTTTCTATTTCTATAACAATGAATATTACAATCTATACTGATGGTGCAGCCCGGGGGAATCCAGGTCCTGGCGGATACGGGACAGTACTTTTGTCCGGACAGTTCAGAAAAGAATTGTCGGACGGATTTAAACTGACTACCAATAACCGGATGGAATTACTGGCTGTGATTGTTGGACTGGAAGCTTTGAAAATTGAAAACTCGACGGTTACCATTTACTCTGATTCGAAATATGTGGTTGAAGCGGTTGAAAAAGGCTGGATCTGGAATTGGGTGAAAACGCGGTTCAAAGGCAAAAAGAATGAAGACCTATGGTTACGGTTTCTGAAAATTTATACCAAACACCAGGTAAAATTTGTCTGGATAAAAGGACATGCCAACATTCCGGAGAACGAACGCTGTGATCAGCTGGCAGTTCAGGCCTCGATGCAACCCGGATTAAAAAAGGATAGCGGTTATTTGGCAAGCCTGCAATCCGGTTCATCGAATTTCGAGTAAAAAAGCTATTTTTGCCGATTCAAAAGAAAACTGCATGAACGCCCTTTATAATCTGTCCATTTTATTGTATTCCATTCTAATTAAACTGACTGCACCCTTCAACATCAAGGCCAGTCAGATCAGCAAAGGGCGCGCGCAGGTTTTTGCCGGAATAGAAGCTAAAATCAAGCACGACAGGCCAATCGTCTGGGTTCATTGTGCATCGTTGGGCGAATTCGAACAAGGACGTCCGGTTATTGAAGCGATCCGCAAACAACATCCGCAATACCAGATCTTCCTGACATTCTTTTCTCCTTCAGGATACGAAATCCGTAAAAATTACGATTTGGCCGATTATATTTTTTACCTGCCGGCCGATACCAAAAGGAATGCTCAGAAACTGATCGGATTAGTTCGTCCTGAAATCGTTTTCTTTATCAAATACGAATTCTGGCGCCACTACATCAGCGAATTAAAGAAGAGAAACATCCCACTCTACCTTGTCTCAGCCATTTTCCGCAAAAACCAATTGTTCTTCAAAAACACGCCTTGGGGAAAATGGTACCGCAAGATGCTTTTCAGTTTTGAACACTTTTTTGTTCAGGATGATCAATCGGTTGACTTGCTTCACCAGCTTGGCCTCCGGAATGTGACCAAAGCCGGAGACACCCGTTTTGACCGGGTAGCCGAAATTGCGCGGAACGGGAGGGACATTCCGATTGTTGAAAAATTTAAGGGAAACAGCCAGCTGGTGGTTGCCGGAAGTACCTGGAAACCTGATGAAGAATTGCTGGCGCAGTTTATTCATAGCCATCCTGAAATTAAATTCATCATTGCACCCCACGAAACGAAGAAGGGAAATATCGAAAGGTTAATAAACCTGTTGAAAAGCCCGGTCATGAGCTATTCTGAAGCCACCGAAAATTCAGTTATGAACAAACAGGTATTGGTTGTTGACACCATCGGATTATTGTCGTCAATCTATAAGTATGCCGATCTGGCCTACATCGGAGGCGGTTTCGGGGTTGGGATACACAACACGCTCGAAGCAGCCATATTCGGAATGCCTATTGTCTTTGGCCCGAATTACCTGAAGTTTAATGAGGCGACCAGGATGGTCGGCTTAGGCATTGCCTTTCCGGTCTCCGATTACCCGGCACTTCAATCCATCTTCAATTCCTTGTTCTCCGATTCCGATGAAAGAAATCTGATTTCAAGGGAATGCACCGATTTTACCAACCAAAATCTGGGAGCAACACAGATCATTTTAAACACTGTTTTTAATTGGTCCTAAAATCCAAACTCGATTTATTCAATTAAATCCGAATCTTCTACAAACTACTTACATTCAGTTTATTTCCTGAAAATATTTTGCAATTATCCGAAATTTCAATTTTTATTTTTGCAAACTTTTTTCAACAAAATAATCGTTAATTATCTAATTATCTACCTACTAACATCGTCAAGTTGATAACTTTTGTAATTATTCCGGAAATTAGTATGCGTTTTTTTAAATGCAGAGCTTATCTTGCATACAAGAAAAAACACACAACGTGGCAGATATTTTCTTCACGTTTACAACCTATTATCTATTTATAAAGATCAAACTTTTAGAATTATGGAATTCAAGAACGTGGCAATTGAGCCCCAAACAGGGGAAAAGACTTACTCCCAGGATGAAGCATTTCAGGCTTCGATCAAATATTTTATGGGGGATGACCTTGCTGCAAGAGTGTGGGTAAACAAGTATGCATTGAAGGATTCATACGGTAACCTGTACGAACTTACCCCTGACGACATGCACCGGCGCCTCGCATCGGAAATTGCAAGAATTGAAAAAAACTACGACAATCCAATGTCTGAAGATGAGATTTTCGCACTTCTGAAAGACTTTAAATACATCGTGCCACAGGGAGGCCCGATGACAGGTATTGGCAACGATTTTCAAATTGCTTCCTTGTCGAACTGTTTTGTGATCGGAAACGATGGAAACTCCGATTCATACGGAGGAATTATGAAAATTGATCAGGAACAGGTACAACTGATGAAACGACGCGGTGGTGTGGGCCACGACCTTTCACACATCCGCCCGAAAGGTTCGCCGGTTAAAAACTCGGCATTAACTTCAACAGGCATTGTTCCGTTCATGGAACGCTACTCAAACTCAACCAGGGAAGTAGCTCAGGACGGACGTCGCGGTGCCCTGATGCTTTCGGTTTCGGTAAAACATCCGGATGCAGAATCGTTTATCGATGCCAAGCTCGAACAAGGAAAAGTAACCGGAGCAAATGTTTCGGTTAAGATTCATGATGATTTTATGCAGTCGGTTGAAGCTGGCGAAACATACCAAACCCAATATCCGATTGACGCCAAAGAACCGAAATATGTGAAGGAAATTGATGCCTCCGTCCTATGGAAAAAAATTGTTCACAATGCCTGGAAATCGGCTGAACCTGGTATCCTTTTCTGGGATACCATCATAAAAGAATCCATTCCGGATTGTTATGCCGACCTGGGTTACAAAACTGTATCGACCAATCCTTGCGGCGAAATTCCGCTGTGCCCCTACGACAGTTGCCGTTTGATCGCAGTAAACCTTCATTCATATGTCGAAAATCCATTTACCCCACAAGCCAGATTCAATTTCGATCTGTTTAAAAAACATGTTGGCTTTGCTCAACGCATGATGGATGACATCATTGATCTGGAACTGGAAAAAATTGACGGCATTATTGGAAAAATTGATACCGACCCAGAAAACGAAGACATCAAGAAAATTGAACGGTCGTTGTGGGAAAAAATACAGACCAAAGCTAGAGAAGGACGCCGTACAGGTGTTGGAATTACGGCAGAAGGAGATATGCTTGCCGCGTTGGGTCTGCGCTACGGAAGCGACGTTGCCACTGATTTCAGTGAAGAAATACACAAAACTGTAGCTTTGGAAGCATACCGTTCGTCAGTTGTTATGGCCAAAGAACGCGGAGCATTTAATATCTATAGTACCGAGCGCGAAAAAAACAATCCGATGATCAAACGTCTTCGGGCAGAAGACGAACAATTGTACCAGGACATGGCTAAATATGGCCGCCGGAACATTGCTTTGCTGACCATCGCTCCAACCGGAACTACCAGCTTGATGACACAGACAACTTCCGGCATAGAACCTGTATTTATGCCTGTTTACAAACGTCGCCGGAAAGTAAATCCAGGTGATAAAAATGTTAAAGTTGACTTTGTTGACGAAGTAGGCGATTCATGGGAAGAATATGTGGTTTTCCACCATAAATTCAAAGACTGGATGACCATCAACGGATTTGAGCTGAAGAAAAATTATCCTGAAGCTGATCTCGACGAATTAATTGCCAAATCACCTTACTACAAGGCCGCGTCAACTGATGTTGACTGGATGAACAAGGTTCGGATGCAGGGAAAAATCCAGAAATGGGTTGACCATTCCATCAGCGTGACCATCAACCTCCCTGCTGATGCCGATGAGGAACTGGTAGGAAAACTGTACTTCGAAGCCTGGAAAAGCGGCTGCAAGGGAGTAACGGTTTATCGTGAAGGATCGCGTTCAGGAGTGCTCATTTCGAATAAAAAAGAGGTAGAAGAAACGAAAGACAGCATTTTTCCAACCAAAAGACCAACCGTTTTGGATGCTGATGTTGTTCGGTTTCAAAATACAAAAGACAAATGGGTGGCCTTTATCGGAACCATTGATGGACGTCCTTATGAAATATTTACCGGGTTATCTGACGACGAGGACGGAATTTTGTTGCCACGCTCAGTGCAA
This sequence comes from Bacteroidota bacterium, assembly GCA_030684645.1. Lineage (GTDB taxonomy): Bacteria > Bacteroidota > Bacteroidia > Bacteroidales > Prolixibacteraceae > Aquipluma. The sequence continues at coordinate 27,725 of JAUXUF010000273.1, forward strand.
AACGGGAAAATCATTAAAAATGTCGATTCAGACGGGGTCAAACGATACGATTTTCAATACACCAACAAGCAAGGTTATAAAACCACCATCGAAGGTCTGTCGTTCAAATTCAACCCGGTTTTCTGGAATTATGCCAAACTGATTTCAGGCGTTCTGCGTCACGGAATGCCTATCCATAAAGTGGTTGAAACGGTTACCAGCCTGCAATTCGACAACGACACCATCAACAGCTGGAAAGCTGGCGTTGCCCGTGCGCTGAAAAAATATGTACCTGACGGAACAGTTGCTGAAGGTGCAATCTGCGGCGAATGTGGTTCGCACAATGTAACCTACCAGGAAGGTTGTTTAATTTGTCCCGACTGCGGATCATCCAAATGCGGATGATTCCAAACTATTAGATTTTCCTGATCTCAAAAACCAAACTCACCGGAGGCTGTCTCAAAAAGGCAGCCTTCACTTTTTTCAAAAGCAGCATCGAAAGTCTTCGGTCGAGGATGCATTCAAGTCAAAATGCAGCAAAGACACTTTTCCCAAAAGTAACGAAAAACAGCATCAGCCAATCCGACCGATTGCCTTGAAAACCAGATGATAATCTTTCGAAAATAAATAGCTAGATTATAAATTGCAATCTATATTTGGGGAGATTTACTAGTTATGTGCTATGTTAAAAAACCTTGCAAGACTGCCCAAACCTCAAACATGTAAAAGCTTCGGACGATATTTTTTCGTAACTTTGAAGCATGGAAACAGCAAAGAATACGCCTCTTGACTTTGAGATTGACAAGCTCACAAATTCCATTGAAAGATCATAACAAAATGGGACTAATAAAAGAACCAAAGAATGTAGATTTCACTGTTCAATCCGAACCTTGGACTGAGGAGGAACTGAAAGACTTCAGAAAGTTAATGCATGAACTAAAAGCGAAAAACGCTAAAAGAAAAGTTCTGTCTTCGCCACAAAAGAAGAAAATTGGTGCTTAACTCGTGAGAATCAAACTTGAATAATCAGAAACACAGCTCATAATCGAGTAGGCTGTCCTGAAAAGGCAACTTCTGTTTTTTTTGCTGTATTTCACCAAACAAATTAGATTTGAACTTTACTTTTTGCTTTCAATTCTCCTGATGGCCTTTTCAAATTCATCCTGAACAGAATCCTCTATCATCTTCTTGAATTTCTCATACTCCCGATGCACGTGCTCTTTTGCCAATTGTGCCGATACTTTTCCTGCATCCATTAAGATTTCTTTTTCGTTAAGAGTCAAAAAACCGTGCAATTTGGTGATCCAATCTTTCATGTGCATCGAATTACGGCTGAGTGCCTGCAATTCGGCAAATTCGAGGTATTGGGTCACGATGCGGTTTAGAAGTTCCAACTCTCTGTTATCCAGATAATTTTTTGCCACCTCAGTATCTTCTTTCCGAATGGATTCACCCGGCCAATTGGTTAATCCCATGTTGAGTTTGGCAGCATCGGCCCGGTGCAAAAGAACTTCAGCAGCAGTGTGTCCATGAATGGCGTAATGAAACTTATTTTGAACTGTTGCAAAAAACTCCTGTGTCCCGGGATAATCAGGGTCATAATCAACACTTGTGGCATATATGTCGCAAACCTTTCGGTAAAACATTTTCTCAGATGAACGAATATCCCGAATTCGTTCCAATAAATCATCAAAATAATTATTTCGGGCTTGTTTCAAGCGTTCATCGTCCAACACAAAACCTTTGATAATGAATTCTTTTAGCTGCTGGGTTGCCCAAATCCTAAACTGCGTCGCCACATGCGATTTAATACGGTAACCGACTGAAATCACCATATCCAGGTTGTAGTGTTCAACAGATCGTTTTACACCTCGGTTACCTTCTTTTTGAACTATTAAGAAATCCTGAATAGTTCGATTCGCATCTAATTCACCTTCTTCCAGAATATTTTTTATGTGCATGTTAACATTTGGCACTGTTGTCTGGAATAATTCGGCCAATTGCTTCTGAGTAAGCCACACCGTTTCGTTTATAAGGCGCACATCAATTTTGGTGTTTCCTTGTGGTGTGCGGTAAATGATTATTTCCGGCTTTTGTTCCATAATGGTATAAATAAATTCCTTGAAATAAAATCAAATGGATTCCATCTCCCCGATGATCTTCATGGTTTCGACGCTCACAGTGCAAACCCGTTTTAGCAGGTCGATCACGTGGTCTTTGTAGTCGGCAAAACGGTAGGTGTCGAACTTTTCGGCAATGGTGGGATCTTTGGGTTTCTTCTCTTTATACTGGTCGAGTATCCATTCAAGTGCCGAACGGTTGCCAAGCTTGTATTCCCACGCTATTTTCGGGATTCCCTTCAAAAAGGTAAGTTCGTCTATTTCAATGATGCCCGTTTGTTTGTCGGCTTTCAGTTTGGCTTTTACTTTGGGTTTGCGGGCAAACATCGCTTCGGGTTCCTGGGCTTCGTTGAACATGGTTTTTTGCCGAAGGTGTTCGGCTTTAATTTCGGCGGTGATGACTTCCAACGCGAAAGGCTCAACCGTTTCATAGTTAATATGCAGCTCCATCAGCGCCTTGCCCCAAGCGGCCCATTGCTCGAAATTGTCGTAAAACGGAAGGCGCGGGAATTCCCGTTTCAGGTTGAGTTCGTATTTTTTGCGGTAGGCCGGGTTGTGCAGCACCGCGTAGGTGTAGTGGAAAATAGATAGCCTCTCCCCAACCCTCTCCACAGGAGAGGGGGCTGGCCAACCATAATGCGAACGAAACTGCTCCAGCCCCCAGTCGGTAATGTTTTCGGTGCGGTTTCCGGTTTTATCGTAACGGTAAAGGGGGAGGCATTGGGTTTTTTCTAAATAATCGAGGCTTGGGAAGGTATTGATTCCAAGTAATTGAAAAGGTTTTGAAGATCCATTTCCAGAAATGCAAAATGCAAGGTTTTCTTTATTAAAAAACCTATCTGTTAATCCATGTTCGTCTATGAACAACTCAGAATGATAAAGAAAGGTTGGAGTAAAAGGTCTGTAGTTAAATTTCAAAATAAGTTCCCTGGAATAATTTTCTTTTAATCCTCTAGAAAAGCGTTGTTTTAAATTTCTGGACCATTTAATTACAGTATCATAACTTTCATCCAAGTTATATCCATTAAAATGCGTTGAGAAGAACCTCATTTTCTTAGCAAGGTTTTCTTTCGAAAAATCGATTACCCAATCATCACGGTTGGTTGAAATACCGGTGGAATAAAGTTCAAAAATGGCATCTTTTCCTTTGCCATTTTTTACGTCTTTTGAACAAACTGGCAAAAATTTCTCCCAATCATTGTCTTCCGAAAGGTTGATCCAGTTATTGGTTTTATCGGGGTGGATGGTTTCAAAATGGATATTGGCTAGTTGGTTGTTTTTCAACCAGTCGAGTTTGATTTCTTTCCGCCAATCGTCTACCATGCTCACATATTCAATCTGGCACGGGCCTTCCTGCTTCTCCTTTTTGATCAGGAACATGATGGCCACACCGGTTTGGATGCCAAACACGTTGTGGGTGGTTCCGGCAATTTTAGGATTGGTGCGAACGTCGCTGCGGGTGTCAACGATGTAGGCATAAGCATACTCATCAAGCACACATTTCCGGAACCCGTCGAAAGTGCGGCTGTCGATAAAGCTGCGGTTGGTGATCATGGCCAGCACACCGTTCCGGTCGATGCGGTCCATCGCCCAGCGGTAAAAGCGCGAGTACATGTCGTAAACCTTGGTTTTCTGCGCCGTGCTGTGTTTGATGAAGGTATCCTTTATCCGCTTATCAATGGTGGGATATTCGCGGTTTTTGTTGTTTTCGTTTTCGTTCAGCTGGTTGGCGTTATAAGGCGGATTGCCAATGACCACTGAAATTTTTTTACTGTTTTGACGGCGGATGCGTTCGGTGTTTTCGCTGCTGAGCCGAAACAGGCTGTGTTGCTTGCCTGCAAAAGCCAGCGCATCGGTATTGTCGAGCGTATCGACAAAGCAGAGGTTGGGAAACTCGGCATAGTATTCCATCTTCTGCTTGAAGGTGTATTCAATGTTGAGGTTGGCAATGTAGTAAGGCAGAATGGCCACCTCGTTGGCGTGGAGTTCGTTTTTATATTTCCAGGCCAAATCCTGTTTGGGAATGGCATGTTCGATAATATCGCAGATAAACGTACCGGTGCCGGTTGCCGGATCGAGTATTTCGACGTTTCGGTCGGCCATCGTTTTCCCAAAATGTTTGTGCAGCAGGTAATTGGTACTGTCAACCATGAAACGCACAATTTCGTTGGGAGTATAAACCACGCCAAGCCGGTCGGCAGCCTTGGGATTGTACACCTTGTAAAAGTTTTCGTAGATCACCTTCAGGAACTTTTGTTTCTCGTGGTGGTCGGTAATACTCGCGGCTGTGGCGTTGATGGCTTCGTAATAATGTTCGATGGAGTGAAGCAGGTTGCGCCGTTCTGCATAACTGAATAACGCATCGATCAGTTTTTCAAGCTCGGCAGCAATGGTATTGTGGCGGTGAAAATCAGGGTCGTCGAAAATCCGGTTGAAGATATCGCTGGTAAGTAGGTGCTGGATCATCATCTCGCGGATGTCTTCCAACGTGATGTCGGGGTTGATCTCGGCCTTGCACAGTTCCAGAAAAGTGGACTGCATGACAATGAAGCCGGGATTGCTTTCGCGGCTTTCGACAATCTTTTTGCGTAGGGTTTCAACAATGATAGGAATATCGGCCTTGAATTTCTCAATGGCATCTTCGAACTTATAAACCGTCTCGCTCTTGAAGTTGATAAAAGTGGTAAGCAGATCGTCCAGTTTGTCGGCATCGCGCATTTTCACGCGACCAACTTCTTCTCCACGCTGGAACAACACCGCCACGTTGCTATCTTCGAACAGGATATTGGTAAGCGGATAACCCTTTTGAATCTTGGCGTCAATTTCGGCTTCGATGTCGTCTTTTTCGTCCTTGCTTTCCCAAAGGCCAATGTCGAGACCCCATAGGTTTTTCACCGTTCCATCGGGGTACACCTTTTTGCCACGGGTTCCCATAACGGCCACTTCGGGGATCACTTCGTAGTTCGATTTACGGGCGTAATCGTTGAGCAAATGCCAGAAGTGGTTGCGGATGCTCTGTTCGTTGTGGCTTTTCCCATACTGCAAAGTACGGTCGAGGTTTTGATAATACTGGTTGATCAGTATTTTTGACATGATCAGGATTTGATTTGATTGAATGATGGTCAAATCTAATAAAATTATTGTAGGGATATATAATATGTTTCCTGAATCCAGCGAAATTCTGAAAGGGTTCAACAACAATAATAAACAGGGTTTAAATGTTTTTCTTCTGCCCTGCCTAGGTAGATGGGCGGCTAGATAGGTGACTAATCGGGTTAGCTAAAATTGGAAATATCTGGAAGATACTTTCATCCTTTTGAGGTTCTTTCTCATCAGCTATCTAAATAGATAAAGATCTTTTAGTATTTTTACCACTCAAAATACAGGTGAGCGGGGTAGCCAAATCTTAGCAGCAAATCGTAAAACGATGAGAATTGGTAGAATAATATTTTAGATTAAATTTCTTACAAATGAACGATACTACATTCAGATATGATCTTTTCTTCGAACTATCGCCTGACTTGCTGTGTATTGCAGGATTTGATGGTTATTTTAAAAAAATAAACCCTGCAGTTTCAAACCTGTTGGGTTATACCATGGAGGAATTGTATGCAAGGCCTATTAATGATTTCGTATTTTGTGCAGATAAACGTTCAACACAAAAGGTCAGAACCGAATTGACCAAATCGATATCGCTTTTTGATTTTGAAAACAGGTATGTCACAAAGAGTGGCGAAATTGTGTGGCTATCATGGACCTCCCTGCCGGTGGAAAGTGATCAATTGGTTTTCGCCGTTGCAAAAAACATTACACATAAAAAAAGAATGGAAGCGGACAGAAGTACACTGCTCACCAATCTGACCAACACGAATAATGACCTCAAACAGTTAACCTATACAACTTCACATGATTTAAGGTCTCCTGTAAATAATTTACTCGCCGTATTGGATCTGTTAGATATTTCTAAAATTGATGATGAGGAAGCAACCGAGTTGTTAAATATGGTAAAGTTATCAGGAGAGTACTTAAAAGAAACAATGGATAATTATGTTGATGCTTTGAGCGAGAAACATAATAAGCTTGCAAATCTGGAAGAAGTGGATTTAAATGATAGTCTGAAGAATGTGCTAAAATCCATTAATTCCTTAATTGAAACCTCAAAAGTCACCATACATACTGACTTTTCAAAACTCGATAAAATTAAATTCAACAAAGCTTACATGGAGAGCGTATTTTTAAATTTGCTTACCAATGCTATAAAATATGCAAGACCTGATTGTCTGCCTGTTATTTCCATTCATGCTGAAAAAGTGGATGGAAGGAATCAGTTAACCTTTGCTGATAACGGGCTGGGATTTGATATGGAGAAAGTGAAAGACAGAATTTTCGGGTTGCATCAAAAGTTTCACGACTATAAAGACAGCAAAGGGATAGGACTATATTTAGTACACAATCACATCACCAGTTTAGCCGGGAAAATTAGCGTAGAAAGTAAAGTAAACGAAGGGGCGAAGTTCACAATGTCGTTCAAAGATTAATAATTAATCCAATCCTCATTTTCGTATAAAAAAAATCACCTCCTCCCGAATACTTTTCATCCATTTCTATTATCTTGTTTAGGAAGTAATGATTATCTGACTGTCATTAAAAATAAACAGCGATGATTTCGGAAAGTAGTCTTGAAAAACTAAAGATTTTAGCTGGAGCGGCAAAATATGATGTGTCGTGCGCTTCGAGCGGTACCAAGCGAAGCAATACCAATGCGGGTATCGGAAATGCTTCGGCGTGGGGCATTTGCCACAGTTTCACCGAAGATGGACGTTGCATATCATTGCTCAAAATCATGCTCAGTAATTACTGCATTTACGATTGCGCCTATTGCATCAACCGCAAAAGCAACGACATTCCACGAACCTCTTTTTCTCCGGATGAAATTGCCAACCTGACCATCGAATTTTACCGCCGGAATTACATCGAAGGACTTTTTCTTAGTTCAGGAGTTTTAATTAATCCCGATCACACGATGGAACGAATGGTTTCTGTAGCTAAAAAGCTTCGTACCGAACACCTGTACAATGGATATATTCACCTGAAAACCATTCCGGGAGCCAGTCAGCAACTGATTGCCGATGCAGGCCGCTGGGCCGACCGGCTGAGTGTAAACATTGAAATACCCACCGAGAACAACCTAAAAATGCTGGCTCCGGATAAAGATTTCAAGAGTGTGTTCGAGCCCATGAAAATCATTTCAACCGGTATTCTGGAATCAAAAGAAGAACGCAAAAAGAACCGGAATGCGCCGCTGTTCAGTCCTGCAGGGCAAAGTACACAACTGATTATTGGAGCAACCAATGATACCGATCACACCATACTTAAACTCTCTTCAGCACTATATTCACGGCGCGATCTCAAACGGGTATATTATTCGGGTTATATTCCTGTAAACAGCTATGACAATCGCCTTCCGGCACTGAACACTCCCCCGCTACGCCGCGAACACCGCTTATATCAGGCCGACTGGTTGCTGCGTTTTTACGGCTTTCGGAGCGATGAAATCGTGAATGCCGAAAATCCTAACCTCGACCTGGAACTCGACCCGAAAGTGACTTACGCTTTGCATAATCCGCATTTGTTTCCGATTGATATCAATACGGCCGATCCGTTAATGTTACTCCGGGTTCCGGGAATTGGAACACGATCTGTTCCGCTGATTGTAATGGCCCGCAAACATACCCGGCTGAATTCGTCGCACCTGCAAAAAATGGGGGTGGTGATGAAACGTGCGCGGTATTTCATCACCTGCAACGAACTACGGTCACAAAATATTCAGGAATTAAAACCTGAAATAGTCCGCCGGCTTTTACTTGAAAAAAAACAGGTTGGAAACGATGGCGCGGTGCAGTTGAATTTGTTCAATCCGGTGATGCCGGCGTTGCGCGAGTAAACAGTGTTCAGTATTCAGTCGCAGTAGGCGGTGCTCAGTAAGCATAAGTATTTAGTTTTTAAATCCGCCAAAGGCGGATAAATATTAATGACCCCCAATTTTATTGGGGGTAGTTGGCCCAAAGCCAATTTAAGGAACCCTGATAAGGGTTCAATGTATAACTTTAAATTCAACCCTTTTCAAGGGTTGTGGTACGCGCACTTCTTATTTCCCCCAATTTCATTGGGGGTCATTAAAGTTTAATCCTTTCAGGATTTTACCTTGTGGAACAATTGTACACTTTAAAATTGATCAAATACATTCTATAAGTGACTCTTTAAATCACAAAAGATGAACATTTTCTCTTTCGACAATACCTTTGAAGGACTCCTAACCTTAGTTTTTGAAAGCTACCGGCTAAAACAGTTTCCTGACGAAATACTTTCAGGAGAAGGAAGCCAAAACGTATTGTTTGGTACGACCATTACAATTGAAACCGACAACCGGAAAGCGGAGCGTGTTTGGAAAGGAATCATTGCCCATTCTTCAGAAGAAAATACTCACCGGATTTACCGTGTTTTTCTGTCCGGATTGCCGGATACACCAATGTTGCTTACGAAATATATCCGACTGATTATCGATTCAACCAAAAATGAAGAAACGAATTTTGCCGAACCAGTTGTGGTCGAAATCAACAAACTGCACCAGAAAGTTTGCAGGGAAGCTCAACGGATAACTATGTTCGTACGGTTTCAGAAGACCGCTGAAGGCAGTTATTACGCTTCGTTTGCACCATTGTATGATGTGCTTCCGCTATGCATACCGCATCTTCGCGACCGTTTTGCTGATCAGACCTGGATTGTCTATGACTTAAAACGGAATTACGGTTTCTGGTATGATCTGAAAAGCGTTTCGCGGGTCGTTTTCGACGATCTGAAAGTGAATTCTCAAAACGGTCAGTTGCATGCTTCGCTTCTGGCTGAAGACGAAAAGCTGTTTCAGCAATTGTGGAAACAATATTACCGCAGCATTTGTATTCAGGAGCGAAAGAACGACAAGGTTCACCGGCAATTTTTGCCCAAACGGTTCTGGAAATACCTTCCGGAGAAAGGGATATTATAAAACCTCAAAGGCTATATTTCAGTGACACAATCAGATTCCTGCCAGCAGAGACAATTCCGGAGGAATACGGCCGGTAGCGTTTATTCAGGATATTTTCCAGTCCTACATTTGCACTCAGATTCCTGAAAAGAAGGAATGAGGTTTTCAGATTCAATGTCCACCATGCCGGAGAATATGGCTGACCATTTGCATCAATGGCATAAATCTCAGGTTTCTCTTTTTCGCTGGGCGATAAATTGGCATTGGATATTTCGCCGTTGAAGCGTGCATATAAATCAAGTTTGTATTTTTCTGCTAAATAACTGAGGTGGGAACTTCCGAAGAAAGGAGCAGCATGTCGGATCGGATCACCAAAACTATCTTCGCCCCAGGTATAACTCATCGAATTTTTCATGGAAATTTGTGGAGCCAAGAACAACTCCATCGAAAAACTACCTCCGTATATAGTTGCATAATCAGCATTTACAAGCGCTTCGACTTTACTCAGCGCACCATCATATAGGATCGAATCCTTCCCGTTGAAGCTGAAATCGCTCCTGACCATCGCATCATTCAGGTAAGTGTAAAAAGCATCCAGTTCGAATTTGGCCAGCTTCTGGAACCGGCGAATGATACCAAATTCGATATTCCGGGCATATTCCGGTTTCAAATCAGGATTGGGAACCATCACATTCCCGGGAGTTGATTCGAAAACTTTCGCCATATCGTCGATATTGGGCGAACGGAATCCGGTCGATACGCTGGCATTCAGCTGCCAGTTATCGGTTGGGTGATAAACCAGGCCCAAATTCCCGGTTGTTGCATCGTGCGTATTACTGAATTCGGAGTAAGGAAAATCATAGAATTCTGTTGAGAATTTACCTTTCAACGTGGCCAATGTGTAGCGTCCGCCTGCATGAAGCGTGAATTGGTGGCTCAGTAACCAGTTATAGCTGATGTAGGCCGCCAGGCTTGAAGTATGTGATCCGTCGGGATACCGGGTATCCAAATTTTTCTGATCTCCTGTTGCCAAATTTCGCGAAATTCCTTTTGAACCAATCCGGTTAAAAGTTCCTTCCAGTCCGTAATAAAATACATGCTTTTCATTTATTGTCTTGTCCAGATCAACATTCAGGCTAAAAATACCCACATTTTCTGTACGTACTGAAAGGTCACTTTTATTGAGTTTTCGGTCGAAACGGCTTTCGGTATAGTTTTGCCAACCTGCCAGCATGATTATCCGGTCGAAAAATCCGGTTTTCTCAGTATATCCCAATTGGAAAGAATGAAGATCCCAGATTTGAGGACCATAATACCAGTCGCCGTATTTCAGTTTATCTTTGCTGTATTGAATCAGGCGGTCGTAACGCGGAATATCTGACGTTTTGGAAGAATGAAAGGCATAATTCAAATTCAGTTTTTCATTGGGCCTGAAGCGAAGTTTCAGCATCGAATTGAACTGCGAATATCCGGTATAAACCTGATTGCGCGGATCCGAATTTTCAATGATCTGGTCACTTCCGGAGTTACGCATCGAATTTTTAAATACATATTGCGGACGAAGATATTCGGTTGGTCCATTGGTTCCCATTCGCAAATCGCCAAAATCAGTATAAGTCAGACTGGCTAATGCGGCCCATTTTGCTAAACCAAAATTTACATCGCCATGAATTGTTTTTTCGGAATTGGCGCCTGAATAGCGGAAAAAAACAGATCCCCGGTGATTGTATTCTTCCGAACTCGACAGTTTAGGTTTCAGCGTCTGGTAGCTCATGACACCGCCCAAGGCATCGCTGCCATAAATAACCGATCCCGGCCCGAAAATGACTTCGGTGCTTTCAATGCTTCCGGCATCGAGCGAAATTACATTCTGCAAATTTCCGTTCCGGTAAATGGCATTGTTCATCCGAATACCATCGACCACCAGCAACAACCGGTTGGCCGAAAAACCGCGAATCATCGGACTTCCGCCTCCCATCTGACTTTTCTGAACAAAAACGCCACTTTTGTATTCGAGCAGATCGGCTGCTGTCTGAGGATTTTGGAAATCGACATCTTTCCGGCTGATGGTAATGATTTTATTCGGAATTTCGAGTCTTGACTGTTCGCGCCGGCTGGCCGAAACTACAATTTCGTCGATCCGCACAGGATCTTCGAGCATGCGGACCACAAAGTTCGCCGACCAAAGGTTTTGAAAACTGGTGTGCAATTCCACATAGGATGAATGTGCAAAAATGATTCGCCCTTCATCCTTAAACTTGCTGATATCCGCTTTCCCTTCTTTGCCGGTTTGAACAGATAGCTTTCCGGAATAAATTACAACTCCCTCAACCGGCTTGCCTGTTTTTGAATCGCTTACCACGACCGACTGAGCCGAAGCAAGTTGAAGAAATAATGACAGGAAAATGAGGAGTATAGGTTTCAATTCAGTTTTTTTCAAAAGTAGGAATTCGGGCGAAACCTAGCAAGAATTATGCCTTTTCAGGGTATTTTCAAGGATTTCTATTTTTTATCCGGATGATAGACCTCTCCTGTCTTTGCGTTATTAGCACCATCCTTCCAATCATTTTTCAGGTCATTCCAGTTCTGGATCCAAATCTATCCGGAGCAAAGCCTGAACAACATGAAGGAAGAATTTGACCTCCCATCTGGTGATATTAAGTTTCAGAAAATCTCCCATAACGATCCATTGTATTACATTAGGCTTTTAGAACTATTTGGGTCATCTGTATGTCTAAAATCAATGCAGGAATAATAATTTTATGGCATTATTCTTCTATCTTGCACAAATTATTAATAGTTGAAATTTTAAAATTGATTAGGGATGGCAACCAATTTCTTCAATCAAATAGCTCACCAATTTGAAAGGCCATTTCAAAACCCGGTGTTAGTTTTTGCCGTAATCCTTTTCATTATACTTCTCTCACCCATCTTGCTGAGAAAGCTCAAAATTCCGGGCATCATCGGGTTAATCATTTCAGGAGTAATAATCGGGCCACATGGATTGAACCTGCTCGAACAAAACTCAGCGGTAAAACTTTTCTCCACCATCGGTCTTCTGTATATCATGTTTATTGCAGGCCTGGAGCTCGATCTGAAAGAATTTCAACGGAATAAAAATAAAAGTCTGATATTTGGGTTTCTGACATTTACCATTCCACTGGTAATCGGATTTCCGGTTTGCTACTATTTTCTTAATTATAGTATTACCGCCAGTTTACTCATTTCGAGTATGTTTTCAACACACACCATGGTCTCCTACCCCATTGTAAGTAAGTTCGGTATTTCAAAAAACGAGGCCGTGGCAATAACCGTTGGAGGAACAATTCTGACTGATACCGCCGTGTTGATTCTGCTGGCCATTATTCTAAGTTCGAATAGCGGCGGGCTTGGCCTTTCCTTTTGGGTACAGTTAATTGCTTCCCTTGCTGTATTCTCGGGTATCATGTTCTGGATTATTCCAAAGGTAACAGCCTGGTTTTTTCAAAAGCTTGAAAGTGAAAAATCGTCGCATTATATATTTGTGTTGTCTGTCGTATTTTTTGCCGCTTTCCTGGCTGAGCTTGCAGGCGTTGAGCCAATTATCGGCGCATTTGTGGCTGGGCTGGCGCTTAATAAACTAATCCCGTATTCTTCTACCCTGATGAACCGGATCGAGTTTATCGGGCAATCGATATTTATTCCATTTTTTCTGATCAGTGTTGGAATGCTGGTCGATATTTCAGTACTCATGAACGGACCAGCGGCTGTGATTATCGCTGTAACTTTATCAGTTGTGGCCTTGATCGGCAAATGGCTTGCTGCCAGCGCTACCCGTTATATTTTCAGGTATTCGTCCGATCAGCGAAAATTGATTTTCGGGTTAAGCAGTTCACATGCGGCAGCCACCCTGGCTGTTATCCTGGTAGGTTTTCAAGCCAGAATTATTGATGAAAATGCGCTGAATGGAACCATTTTACTGATACTGGCAACTTGTTTGGTTGCAACTTTTATTACTGAAAATGCGTCGCGCCGAATTCTTACTTCTGAAAAAGATGAACCTTTGAATAAAGATACTACTTATCAGGATGAACATATCCTGATGCCATTGGCAAACCTCGACAATATGGAGCTGCTACTCGAATTTGCAGTTTTCCTGAAAAACAAAAAATCTAAAAACCCGGTAACTATTTTGTCAGTGGTGCCAAACAACGAAGAAGCCGAAAAAAACCTTTTCAAGGCTAAGAAAAACCTGCAATCGCTGGTAAAAATGGCATCGGCAAACGAAACAAAAGTCAATATTATAGCCACCATCGATCACAACATCGGTAGCGGAATCATCAGGGCTTCGCGTGAAGTAATGGCTGATACCATTATCATTGGCTGGCCACGTAAGACCGGATTGATCGAGCGTTTTATCGAAACCAAAACAGCCTCCATCATTTCACAAACCAGCAAGGCCATTTATATTTGTCATTTTGAAAAACCTCTTACCCATCACAAAAAAATGGTAGTTGTTTGCCCTCCGCTGGGCGAATTAGAGACAGGATTCGAGATATGGCTAAACAGAATGTCAGCTTTATCAAAAGAATTGAGCCTGAATATTTTTTGCTTTTGCAACCCAAAATCGAGGGAAGCCATCAACTTATTCTTCGCCCAACGAAAGCAGAATGGCGGATTTGAATTTTCAGAGGAATTTGATCTGGATAATATGCATTTATTACAAAAATATGTTTCTTCTGAAGATATTTTGGTTTTTGTTGCCGCCCGTAGAGCCTCTGTTTCACATGATAACTGCATGGATTACATACAGGAAAAACTTGAAAAACAATTTGGCGCTCACAGCAAGATCATTATTTATCCGCGCACCTATCACATCGACAGTAAATACAACGAGTATGGCGATATTAACGCAGAACCACTGAATCAGGGATTTGAAAAAGTTCAGAAGATTGGCAGGGATTTGGGAAATTTGTTAAAAAGGGAACATCCCAAAGCGTAAAGTATATAGTATATTCATTAGGCAATAATGGCTTTTAAGGCCGGTGAAAATAAAAAAAGGCTCCCTCTACGGAAGCCTTTTAAATTTTATTCATCCCTCATTAGGCGATGAAATTGGCATTTCAACTAACAAATCTATTTTACCGTGTTAATCAAGCCGCCTTTTGAGAAAAGGCTTGGGTCAGGATGTCCGGATACATTTCCATGAAATTTTCGAAACACCATTCTTTCAAATGATTTAATTCCGATTCTCCAACCCAGTTAATACACTTGGCCAATTCTTTCCGGAAAAGCTCCCGGCTAAAACTAACTTTCGGTAAAATAACTTTAGCATACTCAAGCATTGATTCTGTTTTTTTTTATGTGTTTCTATAACTGTTGCATGAATATAACGGTTTTTTAGCCGTCATAATATGTCAAAAAACAGGATTAACACAGTTTAACGAAACGACTCCAATCATTCGAACTTAAAAACCTAAAGTACAACCAGATAATGTATTTAATTTTTGAAACTGTTTCAAAACATTTGATGGTGCACTGATATCCCTCCACAAATAAACAGTTTCCAGGTTACGATTGAATTACAATTGCATTAATAAAACCAGAAACTTTCTGCTCAAGGGTTCCACTTCCTTCCATCGCTTTTACAAAGGCGCTTCCAATAATTGCACCACGAGCATACTTGCAGGCATTTCCAAACGTTTCAGCGTTCGAAATACCAAATCCAATCATACGGGGATTCTTTAAACCGAGTGAATTTACCCGTTCGAAATAGCTTTTCTGAAAGTCGGAAACGCTGGATTTTGCACCAGTTGTGGAATTACCCGAAACCATGTATATAAATCCGGAAGAAATAGAATCGATCAGTTGAAGCCGTCCCTCACTGGTTTGTGGTGTGATCAGGAAAATATTGTGCAGGTTATTGGCTTCAAAAACAGCTTTAAACTCTTCTTCATATACATTTAACGGCAAATCGGGAATGATCAACCCATCAATGCCAATTTCGTTACACTTCCGACAGAAAGCCTCCACCCCATACTGAAGAATTGGATTGATATACCCCATTAAAATAAGCGGAATATCAACCGTTTGGCGAATATCCTTTAATTGTTCGAACAGCTTGCGGATGCTCATTCCATTTTGAAGAGAAACCAGACTGCTGTACTGAATCACCGGTCCATCGGCCACCGGATCGGAAAACGGCATACCAATTTCAACCAAATCGACACCATTTTTTTGCAAGGCTTGAATGGTTGGAACGGTATCGTCTAAATTCGGGTAACCGGCAGTGAAATAGACTGAGAGTATTCGTTCTTTTTTCTCCTGAAATAGCTTATTTATTCTATTCATGATCTATGATTTTTTCTGTTTATAATGACCGAATGAATTTTAACATTCGGATCAGTTTGCTTTGTTATAATCCCAAAGGGATGATAAAATTATAGCAAGAGTATCAATGAAGTGATACAAAATCCCGAAGGGATGAAATGAATTTTATCACCCTTTCAGGGTTCCGGTATCCGTATATCAATTATTATCTATAATCATTTCACACCTTCGGCGTTATTCCCATTTAATATCCAAAATATTTCAGATAGACATCCATGTCTTTATCACCTCTTCCGGAGATATTCACTACCGTTATTTCTTCAGGTTTAAGCTGGATTTTTTTAAGGGCAGCCAGCGCATGGGCCGATTCCAGAGCCGGAATGATTCCTTCCAGCCGGGTCAGTTCTAAGGCAGCTTCCAAAACTTCATCGTCGGTTGCCCATAAATATTTGGCTCGTTTTGTTTTGAACAGATTGGCATGCATTGGCCCAATTCCAGGGTAATCCAATCCGGCCGAAATAGAGTATGGTTCAGTAATTTGACCATCTTCTGTTTGCATCAGGATGGATCGCGAACTGTGCAAGACGCCGGGTGTTCCGAGTGTCAGGGTTGCCGCTGTTTCGGGCGTATGGATACCTTTCCCGGCTGCTTCTACACCAATCAACTCCACCTTTTCCTGATCCAAAAAATGATAAAAAGCACCGGCAGCATTACTTCCTCCACCCACACAGGCAATTATCCGGTCAGGATTTTCCTTCCCAGTTTGTTCCTCAAGCTGCCAGCGGATTTCTTCAGAAATAACTGATTGAAACCGGGCCACCATATCAGGATACGGATGCGGACCAACCACCGAACCAATGATGTAATGAGTATCAACCGGATTGTTGATCCAATCGCGCATGGCCTCATTGGTAGCATCTTTTAAGGTTTGATTGCCACTCAGTGCCGGAATCACCTCAGCGCCCAGCATTCGCATTTTTTTCACATTCGGCGCCTGGCGTTCAACGTCAACAGCTCCCATGTAAACAATACATTTTAAGCCCATTAATGCGCATACTGTTGCGGTTGCCAGTCCGTGCTGGCCAGCCCCTGTTTCGGCAATGATGCGGTGTTTGCCCAACTTTTTGGCCACCAGTATTTGCCCGATGGTATTGTTGATCTTATGTGATCCGGTATGGTTTAAATCCTCGCGCTTCAAATAAATGTTGCTTTGGTATTTTTCTGAAAGACGTTTGGCCAGATACAATGGCGATGGACGGCCTACATAATGTTTTAGCAATCCGACAAATTCCTGCCTGAAGTCGTAGGAGTTTATAATCTCGAGATACTTCAGGCGAAGTTCTTCGATATTCGGCACCATCATTTCTGGAATATATGCTCCTCCAAATTCGCCGTAATAGCCTTTTTCGTTTACCTGGTAATTCATATTTGATAAATTAGCAGCCCCCTTCTTATTCCCCCACAGGGGGAAAGATTTGGGCTTATGTTACAACTTTATTTGCTCTCTTAATTTATTTCCTCAAATTCCTGAGCTCAATAATGAAACTTTCAACTTTTTCAACATCTTTCAGCGCCGGACTGATTTCGAAACCGCTGTTGATGTCAATTCCAAAGCATTGCGGATGAGTGAAGTTTCGTATGTCTTCCAGATCATCAGGTTCGATGCCGCCACTAAGGAAAAATGGAACTTCGCCTTTGTATTTTTCCAGCAATGCCCAGTTGAATTTTTGCCCCGTTCCTCCGGGAAGTTGTCCTTTGGTGTCGAACAGAAAATAATCGCAAACCCCGGAATATGCTTTCAGTTTTGAGAAGTTGAATGATTCATCAACCGAAAACGCTTTGAAAACCGTGATTCCAGTTTCCCGGATTTGCTGACAAAATTCCGGCGTTTCATTTCCATGCAACTGAACAACATCAAGTTTCCAGTTATGGCAGATTTCAAGCACTTTCTCCGGAGTTTCATCCACAAATACACCCACTTTCTTTACTGAATCCGGGACTGCAGCCAACACATCGGGAGAAGGTCCGAACCCGACAAAACGTTTACTTTTCGGGTAAAAAATGAATCCCATAAAATCAGGCAAGGCAACTGCCACTCCTGAACTATTTTCAGGATCGCGCATTCCGCAGACTTTAATTTTCAACTTGCTCATTTTTCATTAATTGATTTGATCTAGAAGCTACCTAAAAAGAACAAAATGAGAAACCGCAGAGAAAACTGAGCTATAACAGAGATCACAGAGAGTAATAAACTGTTTGAAAAAATCTCTGTTTTCTCCGTTTCTTCTCTGTGGTCTCCGTGGTAAAAATAACTTTTCCGACATGGTTAATTGCTATTTCAATTTCTCAATAAACTCAGCGCAAGCCTTGCCCGGGTTATCGGTTTTCATAAAAGTTTCGCCAATCAGGAAGCCTTTAAACCCGGCAGCACGAAGCTGGGCAATGCTTTCAGGATCAGAAATTCCGCTTTCCGAAATTTTCACAAATCGATCAGGAATGAGCTTGCTCAGCCGAACAGAAGTCTGCACATCCACCTCGAAAGTTTTCAGGTTACGGTTGTTCACACCCACCAAATCAACCTGCGGATTCAACTTCTCCAGTTCTTCGGCACTGTGAACTTCCACCAGCACTTCCAACCCAATTTCCTTAGCCGTTTGGGTCAATTCGAGCAGTAAACTTTTGCTCAGGCTTTCTGCAATCAGCAAAATCACATCGGCGCCATGTGCCCGTGCTTCGTATATCTGATAGGATTCGAGCATAAAATCTTTACGCAAAATAGGCATATTTGGATTGGCCCAGCGAGCTTTGGCCAAATCTTCAAACGAACCCCCGAAGAAACGATCATCAGTCAGAACCGACAAGCCGCTGGCTCCTGCTCCGGCATATGCAGCTGTTACGTCAGAAGCTTCAGCATCATCATTAATTACACCTTTCGAAGGCGATTTCGTTTTAAACTCGGCAATCACTCCGCTCGCACCCTCCGCCAGTAAAGCGGCTTTCAGCGAGTTGGTTTTTCGTTTAAAATACGGCGACGCCTTCAACTCTTCAACCGAAACCCGGCTTTTAGCCTCGGCAATTTCGATCCGTTTATGGTTGTTAATTTGATCCAGTATATCCATTATGTACTATTTAATTTGAAAATATTCTTAACATCCGGTTGCCTCCCTTCTGAAACTCATGATCAACCAATTCCAACCGGTATTCAAGTTCTTGCTGCTGCAAAAACAATTCGACTTCCGGCAAGCGCGGTGAAGGACTTCCGTCAAGCGAACAAACCGGAAAGATGCGTAATTCGCGTCCTTTCTCCAGCATTTGCACGATCGCTTCCTGATGAAATGTCCCCGATAAATGTCCGGAATAGGTAAACAGAAAATGAGAACACAACACCAATTCAAATTTCTCAGTAAGGAAAGACAGATCGGGTAAACTGCCCTCTTGGTATCTCCCATCACTTTTCCCGGATTCGTAATCAGAAAGGAATTCAGACATTGCAGAAAGCCTGACCTGCAAAAGGTTTTCCGGAGTTTGATAATCATCCCAGTTGTAAGTATCCCGGTTCCGGCAAAGCTGGTCATAAACCTCATCCGCTGTTTCGTCAATTCTATTCCTGATTTGCAGGGCAGAAAAGGCATACAGCGGATCAATCGAAACGCAGGAACCACCCATTTCAGTCAGTTCTGAATTAAACGAAGCCGGTCCATCGGCGCACGACAGGATGGACAACTTCAACTCCTGGTCGGTTAGTCTGAACATTTTCCGGTATTCTTCCAGATTTCTGCCCCAAGGAACAATTTCCTGCAATTTAAATCCCATGATTTAAAGATTCATCAGTTTATTAAATGCAATTAATGCCTTTTTGCTTTTCAGCGATTGAGAAGCTTCAGCCACACAATCGATCAACGATTTCTCCGGAAACATACACTTAATCCCCAGCGCAGCATTGGCAATCACCACATTCTGCTGAGCCTGCGTTCCGGTTCCGTCCAAAACACTTTTAAATATTTTAGCAGCTTCTTCAACTGTTTCTCCACCAAAAAGCTCTTCCGGCGAAACAGGTTCAAAACCAAAATCAGCCGGTGAAAGATTATCTTCCGTGAGGTTCGAAACAAAACGGGCATCGCCGGTAAGCGAAATCTCATCGTAACCGTCCAGACTATGCACTATCAGGAAGTTTTGTCCACTATCGCTGAAAACCTGCCGGTAAAGGTCCATCACTTCCAGATCGTAAACGCCCACCAGTTGATTTTTAGGGAATGATGGGTTGATGATCGGTCCCATAATATTAAAGATCGTTTTTACTTTCAGGGCGCGCCGAACCGGGGCTACACTTTTCATGGCCGGGTGAAACAAAGGGGCATGAAAAAAGCATATACCTGCTTCCTCAACTTCACGGCGTAATTTATTTTCATCGTTGCTAAACTGATAGCCAAAATATTCGAACATGTTGGATGATCCGCTAACTGACGACAACCCGTAGTTACCGTGTTTGGTTACTTTGATTCCCGCTCCGGCCAGCACAAAAGCGCTGAGGGTTGAAATGTTAAAGGTATCTTTTCCATCGCCACCGGTGCCGACAACATCAATCGTATTGTATTCGGATAGGTCGATCGATACGCACAATTCGAGTAAGGCCTGCCTGAATCCCGCCAGTTCTTCAGCTTTAATCCGGCGCATTTGGAAAACAGTCAGGAAGGAAGCAATCTCAGCTTCAGAAAACTGGCCTTCTGCAATTCTCACCAATACCTGGTGTGCTTCGGCTTTAGTCAGGCTATTGCCCGCAAATAAATGGTTTAATGTATCTTTCATTTCTCAATAGTCTCAAATTATTAGTTCCATATCATAAACTTGTATCGTTGCGCCGAAAAAAGTCAAATGCTTTTATCAAAATTTGCACGTCGGCGCCAAAACTTCTGGTCTCACTTTACCCCGGCTTGAAAGTCGGGGCTACTAATATTTCGTCCCTATGGGACTTTCGGTAAACAATTGACTTTTACACCCAGCCAATGAATAGCTTCACTCAGAAAGCCCCTCTTTTGGAGGGGTTGGGGAGGCCAAGCCAGTTCGCAATGATCTGTTCACCCAGCGGCGTCAGCACCGATTCGGGGTGAAACTGGACACCTTCCACATCATATTCAGTATGTTTCATCGACATGATCATTCCTTTGTCGTCGTAACTGGTCACCTGTAAACACTCAGGAAAGCCAGCAGAATCGACAATCCACGAGTGATAACGGCCAGCCTGAAAAGTCTCCGGAAGGCCTTCAAACAAAGCAGTTGGTATTTCGGTTCTGGTAACCGGGGTGGCAATTCCGTGCAAAACGCGGTTCATGTTGGTGAGCGTTCCGCCAAAAGCCTCACCAATAGCCTGATGCCCGAGGCATACTCCCAGAATACTTTTGGTTGGAGCATACCTGCGGATAATATCGAGCAACAAACCGGCTTCTCCGGGAATTCCGGGACCGGGCGACAATACAATTTTATCGTACTGATCAAGGTCTTCCAATGCAATTTCATCGTTTCGATATACATCAACCGGCATACCCGAAATTTTTTTGATCGCATGCACCAGGTTGTAGGTGAACGAATCGTAATTATCTATGACTACAATAGAGCCTCCCCCCTGCCCCTCAGGAGGGGTGAAATTGAAAGCCTCCCCCCTGCCCCTCCTGTGGAGGGGTGATTGGGATTCGCTAGTTTCTGTATTGTATTCTCTTTGCTTCATAATTCGTATGTTTTATTATTCGTTGCTCCTTCTTACCCCCTCTTGTGGAGGGGGCAGGGGGAGGCCTCAATTAATCTCTTTCGCAATTTCCATTGCTTTTTTCAAGGCCGCCAGTTTGTTGTTCACTTCCTGAAGTTCATTTTCTTCCTGAGAGTCGGCGACAATACCGGCACCAGCCTGGTAAAAAAGAGTATTTCCTTTGCTAAGGAAAGAGCGGATCATGATGGCATGATTCAATGTTTGATCGAATCCCAGATACCCGATACAACCACCATAATAACTCCGCCGTTGGTTCTCGTAAACGTCAATTAACTGCATGGCACGATGTTTTGGCGCTCCCGACAAAGTTCCGGCCGGAAACGAATCGCCCAGAACGGTAATCATGTTGGTATTTTCGGGCAATTTACCTGAAACTTCCGAAACCAGGTGAATGACATGTGAAAAATACTGAACCTGCCGGTAACTATCAACCGTAACATCGCTGGCATTTCGGCTCAAATCATTCCTCGCCAGATCGACCAACATGACATGCTCTGCATTTTCCTTCGGATCGGCGCACAAACGTTCAGCGGAAAGGCGATCTTCATCATCATTCCCTGACCGTTTGAATGTACCGGCAATCGGATTGATGATAGCCCGGTCTTTCTTAATACGCAACTCGGCTTCCGGACTTGAACCGAAAATTCGGTAAGTTCCGTAATCAAAGAAAAACAGATAGGGAGATGGATTAATTGAACGCAAAGCCCTGTAAACATTGAACTCGTCGCCTTTAAACGCTTGCGAAAACTGACGCGAAAGCACAATCTGAAAAACATCGCCGCGGAAACAATGTTCCTTACCTTTGCTTACCATGTACTTATATTGCTCATTGGTAATGTTCGAAACTTCGTCGCCAACGGTATCAAATTGGGTGGGCGAAAAAGTCAGGTTGCGAAGTAGTGATTCAATCTGTCCGATTTCTTTGGTCTCGCCATCCATCAGGTTTTCGATCAGGTATATCATATCCTTGTGATGATCGATGGCCGCGATGTACTTGTAGAAACAGTATTTTACTTCGGGAACCGAATAGGCTTCCTTGGCTTTGGCGGTAATTTCTATCTTCTCAAAATACTTTACCGCATCGTAGCTGATGTATCCAAATAAACCATTGGCCGGGAGGTTATCGGTTTCTCCGGATAAACGGAACGATTTGAAAAAAGCATCCAGTTCTATATCAACCGGACATTCTGAAGAAATTTGTTTAGTCACTTTCTCCCGACCATTACAATCGATGGTGATTGTACCGGCATCGGCAGTAAAACAAGCCATTGGCTTGATACAGATGAACGAATACGCATTCTCGTGTCCATGATAGTCTGAACTCTCAAGCAAAATAGAATTCGGGAACAAATCCCTGAATTTCAGGTAAACACTTACCGGGGTAAGGGTGTCGGCCAATATTTTTTTTACGCTGACCTGGACGTTGATTTTTTTCATCGTTTATGTTGTTTCTATTGTTGAAATATTCGTTTTTTTATCCTTATTGCTATTCCGTCCCAAAGGAGTTGTTTCCTTTGAAAACGCTTTCCCTCGGACGGGTTCCTTTTGTTTCTTTTCCCCGGGGCGATGCCCCGGGCTAGTATATGCCGCCCTTACTGGGCTAGAATTTTATTCAAATCAGTGTCCAAAGCTTTCCCCCTGCGGGGGAACGGGAAGGGGGCTGTGAAAAAAAAGCGGCTTACCGTGTTCCGATAAGCCGCTTTTTCGTTCAATTTGAACAATGATAGCTACTTCCTTCCAC
>JAUXUF010000285.1 GCA_030684645.1 Bacteroidota bacterium
GAGGAGATTTTGGGTCGCCGCTCTGACCGCCCGCTAACATTGTTTTTGCCCTGACCTTATCCCCGAATTCTACACCAGCTACAAAACTATTGCCCGACACACCGTACTGACGTTTGGTATTTTCGCCTTTCCTGGTGCCGAAGGAAGCCAATGCCCCCCATTCCCCGGATGCCATACCTATTGGAATGCTCTGCATTGCATCATTGAAATTCTGATTGATCTCACCATCAATGCGCTGGTAGCGATTGAATTCTCCCCATGCTGTATTGACCGAACCAAAATCATTTTTCAGCGCATTCAAGCTTTCCGAAAACAGTTCCATACGTTCTTTGGCAGGGGATTTTGAAGCCATATAATCCACTCTTTCCATCAATTGCAGTCCGCCGGGTATTTTTCCTGATTTAATATACGTATTCAGGTAATATTGACTGATGGTCATTGCCGCTGATTTCTTAGAAACTGTAAAATCCCATTTTTTCAACAGGTTTACTGCGGTTTTCACGTCCGGGTTTCCTGCAGGATTGCTGTCATAAGCTTTGATCAGCCCTTTGATCAATTGCTCTGCCCCGGGCAGGTAAGGGTCATAGGCGAGTTCGATCAGTTTGTCGAGGGTCAGGCCTTTGGCTTTGCTCAGCAAAGATATAGCATGGATCCCCCGATAATTTTCGGGAGAGTAAGACATATACCGGGGGAAATCTTTCTGCTTCGGACTGGATTTCCCGGCACTGGTAAATGGTGTGGAATTACAGTTCTGGATCCATCCGCTTGCCGGGTTTAATAAAAATATATTATCCTTCAGTTCGTGAAGGCCTTTCCAGTCTGTTTCGGGATCACTGCCGTCAACAGGCATTTTGTAATCGAATTTGCTATCCCTTTTCGGGATGAAATTTCCATGATAGTAGGCAATATTCCCATCCGCATCGGCATAAACGGTGTTGTTGGATGAATTGGTCCTGATATCCATCATCTTGTCGAACTCCTTCTGGTTCTGGTTCTTTGTCCGCAGAAAGGATTGCTCCAGTGCTTTTACCGGATCCCACATCATGGCCGTGGCGATCCATTTTTTGTCTGCTGCATGAGTTACCGGTCCGTGATGGGTACGGTAGCCCATAAATTTCTTTTCTTTGATGCCGCTTTGGCTTTT
>JAUXUF010000288.1 GCA_030684645.1 Bacteroidota bacterium
TTAAATTCGCCCAGATATTCCTGTTTACCCACATAATTGCGGACCTGAACAACATGTTCAAAGCCCAGTCCTGCCGCTTCCAATATGAGTCCCAGATTTTCAAAAGATCTGCGGCACTCTTCTCCAAAAGTTCCCGTAACGATATTACCTTCCTTATCCACTGATGCTTGTCCCGAAACAAAGACATATTCACCACTTTGTATTGCTGGTGAAAATGGCAAATGGCTCCTGGGAATATTTTTACCGGTAATTGTTTTTTTATTTATCATAATTATCTGTTAACATTTATTTTGAAAGTTTTACCGGTTTCAGCTCCTGTTCAATGATGAAATAGATTTCAGGCTCATCTAAGACGAAATTTTATTATTTTCTTCCAATTTCCCTGCTATAGACTCTAAACTTTCCATGATTTCGATTACTTTCTGTTCATCCCACTCTTTATGGGTATTCCCCAGAGGTGCCTTGGTAGGCCCTATATCGATACCATACTTTAATAACATTGCTTTTCTAAGAAAAGTCCAAACATCCGCTATCACCAATTGAATTATTTTCTGAAATTCAAGCATAAACTCTTTAGCAAGTTCATAATCTCCATTTGTGAAAGCAGTCAGCACCTGTTTACAGGGTACTCCCCAAAGATTATAAAAAGTACCTATGGCACCTACTGTACCACAAAGAGATGCATGACAGAGCAATTCATCTGAGCCACTGAACAACTTTAATCTGTCTCCTGCATGGTTATGAATCAGACTAATGTCCAACAACAGATTAGTCGTTAATTTCATTCCTGCTACATTTGGAATTTCAAATAAATTATTGATAAAGCTTAAGGTATCTCCTGGTATGGAGTTATCGCCTAACTGGTATGGAAAAAATGGCAAATCAGTTGCTATTGCTATTCTTCTATAATGTTCCAGCGCCATTGCTGCAGGCCCGGGAAAGTAGATAGGACCAACAGACGAAATCCCATCAACTCTACAGGTTTGGGCATGTTTAGCCAGTCTAACCGATTCATCGGTTGTCAATGCCCCTACCTGTACAATCACAGGAACCCTTCCATTTACAGCTTCACTCACAGCGGCTGTGACCTTTTTCCTTTGTTCTTCCGTAAAAAGAACACCTTGTCCCGTAGAGCCTAAAATGTATAAACCGTCTAAATTCTGAGAGATTAACAATTCTGCCAATCTGCCTAATTCATCGAAATTGGGTTGTCCATCCGCTTGTACCGGAGTTAACATTGCAGGCCATAAGCCTTGAAATTTATTCTTCATTATTATAATATTATAGGATTGTGTTTATTTGAGAATTTATATAACTAAAACATACATTACTCTCCATAAAATAATGGTCTGCCGTACTTGCAGCAATTTTACCGGCCGAAACCGGGTCTTTAAATCCATGCCCCGTTACAATACAAACGATATGGTCATTTTTATTTATTTCCCGATTTTCTAATGCGAGTTTCAGGCCGGCGAGAGCAACGGCACCTGCAGGCTCACAAAAAATACCTTCATCTTTTGCCAGGTCTTCCTGACATTGGTAGATCAATTGATCGGGTACAGTGTATCCGGTGCAGTTTGTCGCTTTACACATCCTCATCACTTCATTTCCATCCAGTACATTAG
>JAUXUF010000290.1 GCA_030684645.1 Bacteroidota bacterium
TAGCCGGGGTTCTGGTAAATACCCCTTTCATACGGACAGTTCCAGATTTTAGTTCTTCAACCGAATACTTGCTCCAATCGCCCATGATACATTCATCACCAGTACCAGCTGCAATAAGATGCGTACCGGCTTCGTATTCCATAAATCCCCATGGTATTGCTTTCCAGTTTTCACCAACAAAAATCAGTTTCCCATCGGTAATCTCGTAAGGAAACTGAGTGGTATCAATCTCCAGATCAATATTTGCGGGCGAAGTTGCCAATACTTTTCCCTGAGCAGTAAGCGGAATATCCCAGTCGATATTTACGTTTCTTATCGCAATATTCTCACTGTGATCAACCGTAAATGGCTGTATAACTCCGTGAAAAATAAAGTCAGAACCACTACCATCGATGGTTAATCCATTGCAGCCTTCGATCAAAATTCCCAGTTTTTTAGGGGTGTTATTCGTGGTATTTGCTTCAAAATATTCTTTGGTATGAGTTGAATCTGTCCAAAAGTCGTACCGACCTTTCTTGAATATAAGGATAACGTTTTGATGTTTTTTACATTCATTAATTGCCTTAATTATGGAAGGAATTGCATTTGCCCTGCTATCAGGTTTTAAACCATAATCAGCCATCCTAATGGTAACAGTTTGCCTTTGACTGCATGCAGAAATAATAAAAACAAGGGGAATTAACCAAATTACAGATTTCCTAACATTCACTTTTATCATATTAAAAGGGCTTTTAATTTACCGCAAAAAATACAAGCCACTGACTATCAGCTATATAATTAATTATAATTCGCTAACTTAATGGCCTACAAACTGTTAATACTGTATAAAACATTATCAAACTGATATCACTGATTGCCAATGGATGTTTTTAAATGGCATTTTAACGACGACCGAAAAGGGAAAATTCTTTACGCGATATCGTGATATTTTCAATGCCGTTTTTTAATTTAAACACTTCTGATAATTTAAAATTCAATCATTACTGCTGATAATGCAGGTACAATTAACTTAAGTTTTCCTTGATTATCTGTTGTTCTCATTTTATATTTATGTATAGGATCTCCATATAATTTAACTTCTCTCCCATTATATCCGTTGCAGGAAATAATGCAAGTTTGTTCTCTATTCGTATAATTAGCTATTACTTGTGCCATCCGGTTATTCTGGCTTTTCCATTTACTGGTCATCAATGAACTAAAATGAATTTCTTTTTTAGAAAGCGAATACATAGGAATATCGTAAGCGCCTTCTATCGCAAAAGGACTTTTCATGCGTCCGTATACCAGGAAATCTTTTCCGGCATTCTTTCTCCATGCATTTAAGTTGCGGATTAATTTTAACGCTGATTCCGTATCAGGTTTAACTTTTTGATCCCACGGAGTGCACCACCCCCAACTTATTTGTCCTTTGGATTCAATCACCAAGGTAAACAAATCACCAGCGGTAAAAGAGTAAGCAATCCGTTGTTGCAGGTTCAGCGGAGACTTTTCAAAATTGATGGCATAATTGAGGGCACATTGGTTCCCCATATAATTATTAAGATACTCATGATTTATGTAAGCATATGCAGGAACTGGTCTTCCAATAGTCAGGTTCATTGTATATCGTAAATCATTCATTAAAAGATAGGGGATAAATGGGGTAACAGCCGCCCCTTCACAACCAACGATCATTTTTTTTCCACTATTATCTATTATCGATTGCATTTCTTTATAGATGTCGATCATTGCTTCATTCATCCATTTCCCGGGGGCGGGTGGATGATTATGTTTTGTACTATAGCAGAAATAACAATTGCCCCCAATATTCTGATCGAAAAACTGCAAATAGTCGATATTGTGTGGCAAAATTTTCTTTATTTCATCTGCTACACCCGTTCTTACAAATGTGTTAGTGGGACACATATCATATCCTATTCTTTGTGAGTGCTCACCTGTACATACTCCATTTGTAGCTAACCTTCCATCGGGAGCAATAGTCATTACTTCAGACAGCTTTTTCTCTTTAAATTCAGTTGTCATATTGTACGTTGTATCGGTATTGCTCTTTACTGTATATCCTGTGCCACTCGCATATAATCCCAGTAGATTCCCTTTCTCGTGTAATTCTTTTTCAAATTGCGTAAAGTTGCCTAATCCTCCATAAGGAGGCCATACATAAGGTGGAGCCCACGGGGCAGAGCCTTCCCAGTGCATTAACAAAGCCATTATTTTACTGTCAGTTTTTTCAGCGAACAACTCAATAAAAGGAAGTGCATTGGTATAGGGATAATACTCATTGGGGCTCATATCACCCAAATCTTTTTTGCCCCGAACCGGGTAGGTAACAATTACAGGAGATTTTTCAAACCAGGGCGGTAATCGTTTATTATTAATCAGCTTGACAATTTTGACTGTATCAGTCTTTTCAATCCATTGCCTGTAGATGTCCGCTGCAACATACCAATCACCGGTAAATCCTCCAAGAACCATATCATAAGGCATAATATATATTCCTTTCTTTATGCCGCCAGGGAAGAGCCTATATTGCATTAAAATGGTGCTGTCCCGCTGCTCATAAACCTGAATTCCTTTTAAATTATGCTGCTTGTCATGTGCCCCAAAATACAACCCGGCATCATTACCATAGTAGGCCATAAATTGCATAGAGGATGATGCAGGATAATAACCAATCCAACCTGTATTTGGGTATTCCAATGGAACCGGCTTAAGCCATGTGTTTTTTCGGATTGATAAGTCTTCTAATAAAACTCCTTCCATGTGGGGCAGGAAAATTCTGGCATCACCTTTATTTCCTATCAGATCATTTGGTATTTTCACATTGGGAAAATCAACGTGATCAATATATTGATCGGTCTGATTATTTACCAGAATATTCCAATACGTAAGCGAATTATTCACCGGACAGGCGATAGTAACCGTAACGTCCACCGGCAGATCCCTGACAGCATAATAGTTGAGGGTAAGTATGACTGAACTGTCATTTTCTGTACGCCTAATTTTAAATTTAGCTGACTGTAAGGAGGAGAGACTCAGGGAGTCACCCTTACTATTCCTTAATGTGATGTTGAATAAGGAGGTAGAAACATGCTGAGCCACCATTTCCCTTCCATTAACCATAAATGAAGTTACTGCACCATTGTCATTGTTTATCTTAAGTTTATAGTATCTGGTATTTACAACGTTATTTAAAGATTCATTCTGCTTTCTATCCATTTGACAAGCTAATGTAAACACGCTATAGATGATTGCAATACTGATCAACACAATAAATATCTTGTACATCTTTAAGGCCCTAAATAAATTCATAATTTTATAATTTATTGATTTATAACATAAGCTTGTAATAGAAAACGCATTTCTCAATGCTGTTTTTATCTGTTTTGATTATTCCCGGTTAAATTGAATTTCGACAATGCAAGCCATATATTCATCAGGGAAGTCAACCTCTAAACAACTTCCATTCTTAGCTACTTTTATGCCAAGATCATCCGGATAAATAAGTTTTATCCTATTGGCCTTTTCGGTTAACGGTATGGAAACTTTATGCTCTCCTTTTAAACGCCAAACCGCAACAAACGCTTTATTATTCTGTTTCAACCCTACGGCTATCGGTTTATAAATATCTGATATGGAAGGCATTCCTAACGGGAAGAAGGGAACTGACTTAGGAATAAATGGTGCAAGCGTTGATTTATAGATTTCAATTCCTTTTTTCACCTGCTCGTAACTTTCAATAGGCAGTTGTGATAATAATCCACTTTGGTACAAACGGCATAACATCCCATTTACCATGTTGAAAGAGGCTTCCTTTGCATTTCCATTAGGTAGAGGGTACGACCATACTCCAAGTTGTTCCGGAAGAACTGCTGCAAGTGCTCCTACCAGAATAGCCGGGTATTTTCTATAATCCTGCTGATCTGAAGAGGATATTAACTGAGTCTGGGATAGCATTGCATAATCCATTCTGTTGCCTCCACTGGCACAAGCTTCTATTACCAAACCCGGATATTTATCAAGGACATTTTTATACCATTGAATAGCTGCCCGGTTATGCTCAAGCATTCCCTGGCCGGCACTACTCGCATTCGTTTCTGTCCCAATTAACTCCTTTGAATTATAATCAATCTTGAAATATCCAATACCAAAATCTTTAATCAGCCGGTCAATAACAGAATTTGTATATGCTATCACATCGGGGTTTCTGAAATCAAACAGATACCGTCCATTGTCAATGACCCGTTTACCGTGACGCATAAAGAACCAGCTGTCAGGCTTATCCTTTAACGGGGAGTTAACTCCTGCAACTTCTATCTCCAGCCAGAGACCCGGAATCATCCCCTTCGCCTTAATATCTCCCAATAATTTTTGTAACCCACCTTTAAAACGTGTTTTTGATGGCTGCCACATTCCCACAGTGTCCCACCACCCCTGGTTCAACTCGGCATACCACCCGGCATCAATCACGAAGTAGTCGATTTTTAATTTGGATGCTGCTTCAATTAATGGCATTTCCTTCTCAGTGGTCGGGTCTGCTATCAAGCAATTCATGTAGTCATTGAAAATGACCGGGCACTTCTGGTTGTCCTGGTGGGGCCTGACAGCCACCGAGCGGCGATATCGTGTAAGCGCGGCAACGGCTTCATTAAATCCGCCCTTCACGCAACCTAAAGCTACGGGTACTGTTTGGTAAGACTCACCTGGTTTGAGGAGTTTCCATGCCTGACCATTTTGCTCATCCGGCCCGCCAATGTAAAGATAAGTGCTTTTGTCAGCGGCTTCTGACATCTCCCAGTGCCATGATCCGTTATGCTCTATTTGCCAAAACCATATTAACCCTGACTTCATGTTTTCGATCATTCCCATGGGCAGGTATTTACCGCTTGAAAAGGAACCCATACTACTAAATGAGATAGTGCCCCGGTATTGATAATCGTTAACGTCCCAACCCAATTCAGAAGGTTTAGCCGTTTCCCATTGAGCTTCCTGCATCCAGCCATTAAAAGCAAAATGGATCCTGATATTATCTTCTACCTTACCAGGAATATCATTGTAATTGTAGAGCATTGCGGAACTCAGGTATTCAATTCCAACCTCCTCCTTGCCTTCATTGATCACTTTGGTATATCTCCTGACAACCGGGGAAGCCTTATTAAACTCATAATAAGATTCTACCCGAAGATTTTTCAAAGGATCTCTTTGGGTAATGATTACCTGTTGACCACCAGGTAGATTTTTTTCTTCTCTCCCGATGTATTCAAGTCGCATACCCGGATTGCCATGATGAACGGTGCGATTTTCACCGGTACCATACATAAACACATCATACCCTGTTTCATTATGCAACTTAACTGGTCTTTCACCTGATTTAACAATTTCCGGCAATATGCTCAGCAAACGTAAATACTTTTGATCATATACTCCGAAATTTATTTTCAATCCGCTTGCTTTCAAATCAAAAAAAGTGCTTCTATCCTGCGATTGCCCATTGGTTTTTGCTATTAAAATAATGAACATGAAGCCGAATAATATCTTTTTACTTTTCATGATTGTAACTATTTTTTATTTTTAATATTCTTCCCTGAAATCAATTAATTCTCATTGTAAAGTGAACGCCTAAATTCAGAAGAATTGAATATTGTTAACATAAGGACCTATGGTAAAGCCTGCCTGTTGTGAACTTTGGATGACCTGACTGTTAAAGCGAAGATTCTGAATAATCACATCCGTAATCCTATGTTCTGAATCAAATCCATTAAACGTTGACAACGGGAATTGACTGCTAGTCACTGATATGTCCTTGAAAGTTATATTTTTCATTGTGCCACGCTGACTGTCAAAAGAGTATATGGACTTTAGGACTTGCGCTTGTATTAGCATTGGGCAGAAACTGTGTTGGAGATCCTCCTGATATTTCTCATCTTTTTTTAGTTGCATACGCGGAGTCGGGTTCCAATCATCAATTTCAAGCCTGATGTTTTCGAACCTGATGTCGTGGATTGCGGCGCGGTCACTGTTCATTATGTCCATTGCAATACCTAAGACCCTGATTACATCACAATTCTCAAAAACAATCCCGGTTATCTCAGGCGAAACAGTTTCGGCACCAATCTCCATTGCTTTACCCCAGTCGCACCAAATAACATTTCGGCTAAACCGAACGTTGCTTACCGGTTTACCACCGGTTTGTATCAAGTCCGGAACCCCAAAATTGGTGGATAATCCTTTAACAACCAATGCATCATCAAAGCTTCGGATAAAACAATCCTGTACTACTACTTCCTGACTATTGCACACATCAATACCATCTGAGTTATAACGCCATAACCCGATTAGCTTTACATTCGAAATCGTTACATTACTGCAACCGAATAAAGTGCAGCACCAAACATCAGGATCGCGCATTACAATACCCTCGACCGTTACATTGGAGCAGTCGGAAAGGCTAATGGCACCACCACCCTGACCTCGTTCTAACTTACCAACATCAATGATGCCACGACCAGATATCCGGATGTTAGACGCCCCAACTGCATAAAAACTACCATACACTACTGCCCCGGGGGCAATATATACGGACTCGTTGCTTTGAAGTTTAGTTCTCCCGATATTATGAACACCCGGAGCAAAATATCTTACGCCGGATGCATTTGGATCAGGTACATTATTTTCCGGCGGATTGGCAAACAAATGCAATGCCTGATGCATGCCGTTCACTTCAATTACAATCTGATGAGGGCTATCCAATGTAAATGAAATAAGGTTTCCTTTAATAGTAGGTTGTATACCTAGCGAAGCCGGCCGTAATTTGACGGAATTCACTGTGCGTTTAGAAAGAATTTCTACTTTTACAGGTTCTTTCATATCCCAGTAAGCAAAACCTGCGAGCTCAGTTTGTTCAAGAGGTCGCTGATAACCAGGATAGGCTTGATTAAAGGGCATTGCAGAAACCCTACAGGTCTGTACTGCTACATTTTGCCCGTTCACCTTCAGATCAAAATCACTAAATAAAACAGAATCTTTCGATGAAGAGGCATTATCATTAACTGGTATATTTTTCGAACACCCATTATGCATAAAAAAAGAAACCAGTATAATAAATCCTACTTTGAGACCCATACTTGATATAATTTCCCCTTTATTCATTCTGTTGATTTTAAAATTATCCATCAATATTAGAGAGTATTTAGTTCTGCATTTAACAGAACTAAATACTCTTTTGACATTAATTATAGCCGGGATTTTCTACTAAATTTTTATTATTCCCTGTGCGTGTAAGTGTAATAGGCAAATAATAATGCTGAGGGAAAAAAGCAGGTACTTGAACACTTCCATCAATATTGTTAATCACTTTTAGCTTATATTTGCGTGTATTATAGTCCAGAATATATTGTAAACCTGAATAGCTTCTGGAGAGATCTGTTACCGCAGTCCTCCACCTGCGAGCATCCCAATAACGATGGCCTTCAAAAGCAAGTTCTACTTTTCTTTCATGACGAATCTTATCGCGATCAATTGCTCCTAAAGTTGCGATTCCTGCCCTGGTCCTGATTTGATTAACTGCATTTAAAGCATCACCTGATTTCCCAAGTTCAAAAGCAGCTTCAGCAAAATTCAATAAAACCTCACCATAACGAAATACAATCCAATCTGTCCCTGAATTTGAAAATTGCCCTGACATAACATCGTGACTTTCATCTAAATATTTTAACACGCCAAAACAAGTAAAATTCACATTTTGATATCCATTGGCAAGTATTCCTTGATATGAATCGGTGGTTTGGATAGTTCCATCGGGTTTAATAATTCCTTTATGAAAATCGAGTAAAGTACCCTTCCAAGGAGTATCCTGAGTATAAATGGTAGCAAAAAAACGCGGATCCTTATTAGCCCATAATTTATCAGTAGTCCATAATCCTTGTTGAATAGTAGTTCTGTCCAATTTTCCGGATGTACCATCAACATACTCAAATTCCTCTGCCATTTCCAAATAAGGAGCATCCGCATTCCCTCCAGCACCCCAGGCATTGGGTAACGGAGTTTGCATGAAGTCATACCCCCATCCATTTCCACCTGACAATAGATCCGTAAAATCATGGCGTCTGAGAAAAATCGCTTCCG
>JAUXUF010000317.1 GCA_030684645.1 Bacteroidota bacterium
ACAATTTGCGCCGAAACGCCTGGCACAACTTCGACCGAAACAAAAGCCTAAATGCTACTATAAAGTGGCACAACTTCGACCGAAATGCCTGGCACAACTTGAACCGAAATGGGTGGCACAACTTCGACCGTTTTATCTACTTTACCTTTCAATTTTGTCTTTTGTTCTTTTAAAACCTGCATTTGATCAAATATTTCAACCTCCCATTCAGCATTTTCGTCAAAAACAACGTCCGCTGAGGTTGGTTCAATGGCCAATGTGACCTCGCCGTTTGTTGGGTTGGGAGACAAACTCAGCGCATAAGAACCGCCACAATATCCACTACCCAGATATCCGATAAATACGTTTGCATTTATACCACAACAAGTATTTGCATTGACTTCTATCCTTGCTCCCGGAGATGAGTTTGTATTAATTGAAATCATATTTTGCCAGGTATAAAAGATAGTCCATTCTGAAGGTACCGACCATGAATAATTGGAAAGCGAACAGGATCCGTCGTTATTTGTCAGATAGATATGATAAGTAGTATTGGGGCACATATACGAAACAGGGGTGCCCCCGGAGGTATAAAGGCTTAAGGACAAATCTTCATAATAAGGCATATTTACACCAATACTCTTTTGTGCCGAAGCAGTTAATCCTGATGGGGAAGTAACCGTTAAAAATATAGTGCCATAACCAATGCTGGAAGTGCCACTAAACGTGTAATTTGGAGTTCCATCACCACTAACCTGATTCAAAGAACCCGACACATTCCAATCATAGCTCCAACCTGATGCTATATAAGCGGTATTGTATGTTCGTTGGCTACCATTGCATAATACACCAGAGGAGCCTATGATTGAAGGATTACTTAAATTGTAGAAATGCAAATCTTGAGGATCATAAGGACAATCATCTTTATGATGTCGAAACAAACAGCTAGAGCCCCATTTAGAAATAAAATGGTCAGTTTCGGAAGTAGTTCTGGCAGAATGGTCACACCAATCAGCAGTCTCATCAAATTCGGAACTATAATATATACAAGGACCGCCGAATGAAACCTTTAAATTATCTGATTGATAACTAACTTCTGTATAGCTCAAATCATTCCAAAATTTATCTTCTTCAGGTGTATTTAACCAAACTTCATTACACCTTCCGAAACATACCAAGCATAAGCATGACAATTATATTTCTTTGTCGCCTCACCTTCGTAGCTTATACGATTGCCATAATATTGCAGCCAGTAATTCTTTTTATCACTCTTTTCAGTAGTTGTCCAATCCGTTCCTGAAAATGTTCCCGCCGTAACAAGTGTATTTTTGGGGGTATAGATTGTAACAGGGTTATACTGAGCCAGACTACTTAAACTTATTAAAGCCAATATTGTTATGATTATAGTTTTCATTTTTTTCATTTTACTATAGTTAATACCAAAATATTTTTAGACCATCTAATGGATTTGTTGATTTGAATTCATCAAATTTATTTTGATTATTTTTATCCCACCATTCCAAATATTTGTCATATGCCGATTTTAATTCAGTATCCTTTAATCGGTATTTAACAGGATCGGTTCCAGGATTTTTTTTAGCATCATCAATAAATTCATTATTGATGAGCATAGGAACGCATGAAGGAAACCGTGAATACAGACTTTGGTAAGGATATTTTAACCGAATCGACTCAATAACCCAAAGAATGCATTCACCTAACCTGTACTGAAAAAGACTAAACGAACAAATATCATTAGTTGGGAAATAAGGTATTATTGTAAAATCGTTTCCATGATTCAATAAGCCAGGGATATCTTCAGGCAAAAAATCAGGGAGATTATCTGAGGTATAGGTACCAGCTTTTAGCAAAATGATGAATTCTTCAACTTTGAGATTTTTATCAAACAACTTAGTTTCACTATCCTTTTTGCAACTTCCACTGAAGAATACAAACATAATGATTAAAAAAAACATTATTGGTTTCATATTATTTAGATATAAATTGTTGCGATAATTCCAATATTATATTAGGAGTATTTGAATCCACCATTTTTGAAGTATTTGAAAATAATCTTATACTCGGGTTCTTAAAACACTCCTCTTCATATGCCTTAGTATTAACTGTCTCTAATATCCTTGCCATTAAAAATAAAGTAGTTTCTGCTCCCGCCGAAGAAAACTCTTCACTCTTAATTTTTAGACTATACTTCTCAAAACAAATCTTCATTAATTGCTTCTGATTTTCAAGATTTCCCTGTTTCAAGATTTTTTTCTGAGATATTAACAGTTCAATCCATCCTAATCTTAAGGTCCAGTAATCGGAGTGTATTCCCTGTATGATGGGATTAAATCTTTTATCTCCAGCATTTTGGTATATTTTAACCAAATGCTGAAAAGCATCAATTCTCTTTGGCAACTCTCGCAATCCATTAAATTTTTCCGCTACAATGAGAAATCCTGTTTGATAGTTTTCATATGCACTATAATAGCCAAATGAAGGAAAATTAATACATGTTTTTATGAGTTCTTCCGTTGAAAGATCGTTAATAATTTCAGAAGGGACTTGCAAGGTTGAAAATCTTTCCTTTTCATTTTTTAATTTCTTCCATTCTTCAGTTCCTGGCTTCACTGGAAAATCCCATTTAGCTTTTTCTTCTTGGGCAAAAGAAAAAATTGGTATTGTAATTAAAAGAAACAGAATAATTTTTTTCATGGTTGATTTTTTTTGTCTTTTATTTTGATTAAAGCCAATGAGCGGCCCGTGTTGTATATTGATGAATTTGAATGCAATAGAATATCAGCTTTATTATTGCCTAGCACAACTTTTCAGTTTTTATCAATACACTTTGCATTTACCGCTGGATATTTTAATCAATTTACGATTTTCACGAACCCGATTTTACCTTTATGCTGTATCGTGCATGTTACCACATAAGGCCGACCCGTTATGAAAGATGGAAAGGCTCCAACTTTTGGCCGCACCAGCGGGTCGTACCCGGCAGGTTTTCGAACCTCGGCAGGGAAATGTAACCCGGTGCGGCCTGTTACACGAATTTATTGAGGCTCATTTTACGAAGTATTAATTTGGGTAAAAAATAAATTTATCAGAATAGTCATCATCGAAAGTTATTTGATACAAGTTTGTACGTTTATAGTACTAGTGTTGTGTTAAGCTTGAAGCATCCAGAGCGTCATGCTGAATTTATTTCAGCATCTCACTAGTAATCAACATATTCCGAAACAAATTCGGAATGACGTTCCGACATTAGGCACTTAACACAACACTAGATGTAGAATAGTATATTTTAGTTGCGTTGACCTGCCAAAAAATTAAGAGTATGAAACGAGCCATGAGAGAATTTCTCACACACAGAGGCACTAATTCATTGATGGCGAGTTCCATGTGGCAGTTGGAAGACAAAAATATAAACAGATGAAACTTTCATGACCAAGCAATTTTGACACACAGGATGATGATTATATTTTTTCGTAATCCCCAACATTTGAAGTAGAAGTGTAAGCATCATTAGTCCAGTATTTAGATAAGTTTGGTTGCCCGTTGTACGTTTGTTTTAGCCAGGCATTAATGCTACTTCCTCCTTCACTTACATTCCATGCATAGGAATGGCAGTTGTAATTTGTAGTTGCCGCACCAATACGTTGTGCATCTGAATTATTATCTATTATCCATTGTGCAGCGTCTGCTTCACAGATGGGAACCCAATATGAATCATCACCACCTGGGTCAACCATGACCGTTTGCCCCATTGGGGTTTGTATGGTCCCTTGGCTATTTGCTGCTATTGCTATCAATATCAGGAACAGGGTAAAAAACAGGTACCTAAATATGTAATCGTTTGTTTTCATTTTTGTTTACTTTTTAAAATTTTTAAATAATCTTCCGATAAACTCATCACTTTATTTACAACATCAGAGTCTAATATTAAAACATAAGCAATAAGAATTAGCATGAATTCATTGTTATTATACTCATCAACTAATGGTTGGTATTTATCGAGGTACATAATCCTCGACAAAATGGCGCAGGTTGTCTGCATTCCTGTAATGCCCCAGTATTTAGCCAGCGTAACCTTTTTCTTTTGGTTGTCAAGCGCCAATTGAAACAGTTCTGTTTTTTCGGACGTGGTCAGGTCATTCAGAATTTCATATTGAGAAATAACGAGTTCTACCCTCACTATATCATCCATATACCTTCCATCTTCTACATTTGGCTCAGGTTTCCAGTCTCTGTTGAAATCTTTTTGTTTATACAAATACACTAACTTCTGGTATTTATCCCCTCTTTTCCATAATTCTTCAAAACCATTACACATGCTTTTGACATCATCGAACCCATTTTGCAACTCAATCCTTGTCCATATCATCCTCATTTCAGGATAATCGAGACAGGACTTCAACAGGGCTCCAGTTGAAAGGCAATGGAGAATCTGTTCCGGTATTTTAAACATTTCAACCCGTTCCTCTAAAGATTTTCCCTTTGCAGCTTCAACAGGGTAAACGTAAGGCTGGTCAATTACTTCCTCGCAATCTTTTTTCCTGCAACCAATCGCAATAAAGAAAAGACATAATAACAATGAAATTTTTCTATAATCCATCTGAAAGAATTTTGTCATTCTCGGTTACAATATCATCCAAAAAATCAATCGTGTCGAAAGAAAGGTTATCGACGAAAGCATTAATTTTTTGATCTCCATATTTCATCTTAACGTTTGCCAGTTTCTTGCTTTGTTGCCGTGCAATAACCAGCACTGTTGTTTGCAAACCTATTCCTCCATAGTATTTTTGCCGGTCTTTCTTCACTTTGTATTTTTGGCTGCATATCGACATCAATTCCTTTAAATCGCCAGGATTTAATTTGTTCTGAATCTCAGTTTGAGCCAGTAAAAGTTCAATAAAAGTAAATTTCGACATAAACCGGCCTATTTCCAGGTCAGTCAAATTTAAATCAAAACCATCAGGTTTATATCCCGCATAAACCTTCATAAGCTCTTTCCCCGCATCCGGTCTTGTTTCCAACTCTACAAAACCATTAAATGATGATCGAATAAAGTTATAGCCTGATTGTAAATCATTTCTGGTAAAGATTAATCGATATTCAGGATAATTTAGACATGATTTTACCAACTCTTCAGTGCTTATTTTTTTTAGCAGGGGGGCAGGAATATTGAGTAGTTCAAATCTCTTAAAATAGTCTTCAATGTTTAACCACTCCTTACTGCCGGGTTTTACCGGGTAATCCCATGTTGCTTTTTCATTTTGGGCAAAAGAAAAAAACGGTATGGCAATTAAAAGAAATGAGTCCACTCCGAGAACCTGTTTTTGTTGTATTTTGACTAAAAATACCCACTGAATATCAGTATATTACAAAGTCAAAATTGAGCAGGATTGACTTTTCGGAGTGGACTCAAGAAATAGAATTATTTTTTTCATGGTTGGAATTTTTAGTTTTTTATTTTGATTAAAGTCATTTAGCAGCGTGTGTTGTATCTTGATGAATTTGAAGGAAATAGCACATCAGTATCATTGTTGGCTATCACAACTTTTCAGTTTTTATCAATACACGTTACATTTATCACTGGATATTTTAATCAATTGACTATCTTCACGAACCCGATTTTTTACCTTTATGCAGCATCGTGCATAATTACCACATAAGGCAGCCCGTTCTTGAAAGATGGAAAGGCTCCAACTTTTTGGCCGCACCGGCGGGCCGTACCCGGCAGATTTTCGAACTTCGGCAGGGAAATGTAACCCGGTGCGGCCTATTACACGAATTTATTGATGGACATTTTTGGATGGTTTTTGATAGATATTTTACTAATATACGAATAAAATTATGAAAAATGAAATATATTTGCCCCCCCCATTTACCTTAATAATTTGCATTCTATTGTAGATCAATGCATAAGACTAAATTTAACAGAATATACTCTACAACATACAAAAGGAAGGGGTACCTTTTGGCATTTTTCAGGATTAACATATTAGCAGAAGTTCTATTCAGAGGTAAAACCTCCAAAGTTTGCCCGCCCATTTGCCTGAATAATTAATCATGATACGTTTGGCTGTGTGGGTTTCAGAAACAGGACCGGCATCTTCGACCCAAATCCGACATGAGTTAATCAGGATTTCATCGTAAAAAAAGCGGTAGCAACTGGCTTTAAATTACATAAGGTACTTATGGAACAGCGAATTCTGAAAGACATAGAATTCAGTTTTCAGAGTGAAAAGCTCTGAAAAGTGCGATTGACCACTGAACACTTTTTCTCTACTTCCGGATCAGTTTGGTAATTTTAAAAGCCACATCAGTAAAAATAATCCTTGGATTTCCGTTCATCCCGATGTGTGAAAAAGCGGTTTCGAAAACTTCGGTCAGTTCAATGATATTCCGTTCGTTGATGAAAGGCGAAAAACGTTTCGAAAAGTCTTCCTCCTGATCGCTCATAAAGGAGATATCGGGATTTTTAAGGTTGTAGATGAAGTTTTCGCGAAGGATGAGCAAAAAATAGTTCAGCATACTTTTTTGTTTTTCGCGTCCGATACCTGCAAGCTGATCAACCCATTTAAACAGGTCGCCATATTTCCGTCCGTACGAAAGCCTCATCAGTTCTTTAAAGCGTTCGAGGTTAAAAAGCGTTTGTTCGTCGGGCTGAAGAAGTTCCAGCGCTTTGCTGTAATTTCCGCGGGCAAGGTGTACAATGTTCCGGATATCGCAGCCCTCTGCTTCAGGCAGTTCGCTGATTGCCTTTTCCATCGAAATCGCATCAATGGGAGGAATGGTTATGAGCTGGCACCTCGACCGGATGGTGCTGATGATGTCTTCTTCGTTTTCGGTAATCAGGACAAACAAGGTTTTTACCGGCGGTTCTTCAATCATCTTCAGCAGTTTATTGGCGCAGGCCACATGCATTTTTTCAGGAAGCCAGATAATCATGACCTTGTATTCCGATTCATAAGATTTGAGGTTCAGCTTCCGGATAATTTCTTCGCTTTGGTGCGCATAAATCAAACCCTGAGCGTTTTCAACGCCAATTTGTTCGAACCATTCGTTAACATTGAAATACGGATTCTTGCCGATCATCATTTTCCAGTCTTCCAGAAAATTGTCGGAAACCGGCTTATCGAATTTTTTCGTTTTGATGACCGGAAATACAAAATGAAGGTCGGGATGGATCAGTTTCCGGTACTTTTTGCACGACGGACATTCGCCGCACGAATCGCTGTCCTGCCGGTTGGTGCAGGCTACAAACTGCGCGTAGGCAATCGCCAGTGCCAGTTTGCCT
Organism: Bacteroidota bacterium; assembly: GCA_030684645.1. Taxonomy (GTDB): domain Bacteria; phylum Bacteroidota; class Bacteroidia; order Bacteroidales; family Prolixibacteraceae; genus Aquipluma. Next base: position 7,286 of record JAUXUF010000317.1, read on the forward strand.
GTTCCTTCGGGGCCGGCAAAAAGCTGCGCATGACTTACCCTTTCTTCCTTAACCGACTGAATCAGCCGTTGCTTGGTGGCGTTTTGTCCGATAACTTCTTTAAAAAACATACAGATCGAATTGTGGAGTGTCAAAAATAACAATTCCTGTTGCGAAAATCCCTTTTCCCGAAAATTTAGATTTCAACAAATCCTCATACTCCCTTCGATACGCTTCGCTACTCAGGGAGCGGCGCTTCGGGCTTCGGTACCAATTTACTTTACCCAAACATTAAATTCAGGGACACGCGGGAACAGAAAATGCATCGCTCAGATATATTCTTTATCTTTGAAGTGGATTTAAAACACTAAAAAACACATCTATGCAAACGATTGAAACCTATAATTTTGCCGGTAAGAAAGCGCTCATTCGTGTGGATTTCAACGTACCACTCGACGAAAATTTTATCATTACTGATGACACCCGTATTCGTGCGGCCATACAAACCATCAACAAAGTGATCAAAGAAGGTGGGTCTCCGATTATCATGTCGCATTTTGGCCGCCCAAAAGCCGGATATGATATCAAATTTTCCATGTGCCACCTGGTTGGTCATTTGAGCGAACTGCTTGGCCGCGAAGTAAAACTCGCTCCTGATTGTATCGGCGAAGAAGTAAAAGCGATGGCAAAAGCTCTGAAACCAGGAGAAGTGCTGATGCTCGAAAACCTTCGTTTCCATCCGGAAGAAGAAAAAGGAACCGAAGCTTTTGCTGAACAACTGGCTGCAAACGGCGACTGCTGGATCAACGATGCTTTTGGAACTGCTCACCGCGCTCATGCCTCAACCGCTGTTATTGCTAAATTCTTCCCGAACGACAAAATGTTCGGTTACCTGATCGAAAGCGAAATTGCCAGCCTGGATAAAGTATTGAAAGACCCGCAACGTCCGCTGACTGCCATCATGGGTGGCGCCAAAGTTTCATCCAAAATTACCATCATCGAAAACCTGCTCGACAAAGTTGACAACCTGATTTTAGGCGGCGGAATGACCTATACTTTCGTGAAAGCTCACGGTGGCGAAGTCGGAAATTCAATTTGCGAACTGGAATATCTTGATACGGCATTGGCTATCGAGAAAAAAGCAGCCGAAAAAGGGGTGAAAATATATATGGCTACTGACGTGGTGGCTGCTGATGATTTCAGTCCAACTGCCAATACTCAGATCGTTGAATCCAATGCTATTCCTGAAGGATGGCAGGGATTGGATGCCGGACCAGACAGCATTGCCATGTTCAAAGAGGTAATCGAAAATTCAGGAACGATCCTTTGGAACGGTCCGGTTGGGGTTTTCGAAATGGAAAAATTTGAGGTAGGTTCCAAAGCAGTGGGTGAAGCCATTGTTAAAGCAACTGCAAAAGGCGCTTTCTCACTCGTTGGTGGTGGCGACTCAGTTTCGTGCGTTAACCAGTTTGGTTTTGCTGATGGTGTTTCGTACATCTCAACTGCCGGTGGTGCACTGCTCGAATACCTCGAAGGACAGGTTCTTCCGGGAATTGCAGCAGTAAGAGGCGAATAAGAAGCCTCCCCCCTGCCCCTCCAAAGGAGGGGAGATTAAGAATGTTCAATCGAAGTTTTATTACTGAAATAATGAAAACCCGAGGCAATTGCTTCGGGTTTTTTCACATCTGAACAAGAAAATAGTTGAACTTAACCGATCAATCCAGTCATGAAAAAATCGCAAGTTGCCATCAAAAATCCCGGCACGATTCGCTCAAATGCAAAAAACTGCTCGGCGTTAATATCTCAACTCCTGAAGGTGCAGCCGAAGCCAGTGAAAAAAAACTGTTTGATTCGGTTTGCAATAGACTGGTAGCTTCGGCTACTGAAATTCTGGAACAATCTTTTTAATTCCAGGGTTTCCCCAATTCAAACAACTTCTGAGTGCATTGACCTTTAAAACGAATCCACTTCCCTGTATGCTTTTATAAATGCCACTTCTCCTTCTTTTCCCTTGATGCTTCTGCCATGTTCGCAACAGAGAACACCGTCATAGCCCTTGCTGTGAATATGCTTGAATACATTTTTGTAATTAATTTCACCGGTCGTCGGTTCATTGCGGCCGGGATTATCGCCGATGTGAAAAGCCGCAATACTCTCCCAGGCCATGTCAATATTCGGAATCAGGTTGCCTTCGGTGATTTGCTGATGATAAATGTCGTCCACAATTTTGCACGATGGATGATCGACTGCTTTGCAGATCATATGAGCCTGCGGAATTTTAGTCAGGAACAAACCGGGATGATTGGTCCAGGCGTTAAGTGGCTCAATCACCAGGATTAAGCCGCTTTTCTCGACCTCTTCGCAACACATCTTCAGGTTGTCAATCACGTTGGCCGTCTGGTAGTCCCATTCCAGTCCTTCGTCGAAGTGACCCGGAACAACCAAAGCCCATTTTGCCCCGGTACGTTTGGCGCATTCGACCCCTTCCTGCATTCTTTTCCGGAGCATGTCTTTGATGGCCGGATCCTGGGTAACCATCGACTTCACCCCGAAATCGGCGTACAGCACAAATGGACCAAGATCCATTCCACGGTTGGCAAGATCGGCAGCTATTTTCTCCTGAAGGGCCGGTTCCTTATTCATCAGCCCATTGTCGAAAATGGCCCGGAAACCCTGGTCGTTGATGAATTTGATCTGATCGAACAAATCTTCACCGGCGTGTTCTTTAAATGTACCAAAACCGGGAGCATATTTCAATTTAAATTGGGCTTCGTTCGAAATAATCTTTTCTGAAGCGAAGGCCTTTGATGAACCTGCCAGGCCAATGGCAGCAATAGTTCCGGCTGCATTTCGTAAAAATGATCGTCTTTCCATGAGGTTTTATTTAGTTTTAGGTTTTAACTGATAGTTTTTGTATTCAAAAAGCCGGATTCCAACGAATTTTTCAAAGTAATAAAGCAACCTGTACTTGAATTTCATCCTGATCTTCGATGTATCAACATTGATTTCCCAGTTTTTTGCTTCAATCCTTTTTTTCATGACTTCCGGATGAGTACCTACAAACTTTGTAAGAACATCAAAATTTTGTTCGTAATCGAATTCAAAAGCCTGACTGACATTGGTTGTTCCGGAATAGTACTTTTTTACCGCCTCGCACTTTTTTTGCATCAATGCCGGAGGACGAACCCAGCCGTAGTGATATACAGTTGCATCAACCGGTACAACGGTCAATTTCTTTCCCTGCTTTCTGAACCCTTGCGCATCTCTGTATGACTGTATCGATTTGTCGTTTCTGATGATTCTGATTTCCTTCCGGTACCATTTTCGCGAAGCGGCCACATAATCGTAGCTTCCGTAAAAATGGAAATAGTTGAAAAGCAAACCTTCAACATCCGGGTGTTTATGCCATTCATTCAGAGCATCCTGAATTTTTGGATAATCTTCTTCATGAAGGAGTTCATCCGCTTGAATATAGAGGCACCAATCGTATTCCAAAGCCACAGCCTGGAAGGCTTTGTCTGTTTCAAGGGCATAAACACGGCCACCGGTTTTTTGTGATTCGTCCCAAACCGAATCGATGATCTGTATTTTGCTGTTGCCTATTTTTTCAATTAATTCCCTGGTCCCATCCGCTGAATCGCCTACGACGACAACAAATTTATCACAAAGTGGTAAGGCCGACAGGATGGATTCAACCAGTGGAAAATCTAATTTAACCGCATTTTTAACAAAGGTGAACCCACAAACTGTTACCATATTCAAATGCGTTTGATTTTAATATTGACTTTCTGACCGTATTCTCCGGAGTGTTCCTGAAAAATAATTTTCGTCAAATAATTGACAGTTTAATCCAGAAAATTACTTTAGCAACCGAATTTAAAATAAAATATTGGAATTGTACAATTATTTCTTTTTCCTTAACGTTGTGCTTAATAGTTTTGACCCTCACTGACCCAAATGCTGCTGCCGAAAAAAAAACGTGAAATAGTACACTCCCAAATATACTTTGGTCTGCTCCTGATCATGGCCGTCAGTTTGCCGCTGTCAAAAGCTTTGATGAGCATCGTGCCGGGATTTATGATGGCGAACTGGTTGCTCGAAGGTAAGTTTTCTGACAAACTTCAACGCCTGAAGGAAAGGAAATCAGTTCTCTTATTGATCTCCGTTTTCTTCGTTTATCTGTTTGGTCTGTTGTGGACGAACAGCATGAAATGGGGACTGCACGACGTTAAAATTCAACTTCCGCTTCTGATCTTACCATTAGTGATCGGAACGTCCAATGAACTCAACTATCAGCAGATCAAAAAAATAATCCTTGTTTTTTCAGTCTCAGTGGTTGCCGCTTCATTCTGTAGTATCTGGGTTTTACTCGGTTTCTCCGGAAAAATCATTCAGGATCCCCGAAAAATGTCGCTGTTTATATCACACATCCGGTTTGCACTGCTGATCAACATCAGCATTTTTTCATTGGGCTGGTTCCTGTGGAACGCAGAAAGAAAGAACCGGATCGAAAAAACACTTCTGATAGTGGCAATCATCTGGTTAAGTGTATTTCTCGTCATTCTGAAATCGGCCACCGGCTGGGTTGTTTTCCTGACGGTGCTGGCATTTATCCTTTTCCATGGAATTGTCCATCTAAAAAAGCTTGTTTGGCGTGTCGTTCTGGCTGGAATTCTGCTATCGGTCATTCTTTTGCCTGCAGCATACATTGGCTATGTGGTTCAGCAGTTTTATACCATTGAAACGGTACCGGCCAATATCGCCAACGAACGGACCAGCCGGGGAAATCTTTATTCGCATGATCTCAACAACCGGCAGCTCGAAAACGGTCATTATACCTTCTGGTTTGTCTGCAACAACGAGTTGCGCGAGGCCTGGAATAAGCGTAGCAAATTAGATTACGAAAGTACTTCTTCTTCAGGGTTCAACCGGTTTGTTCTGATGCGGTATTTGACTTCCAAAGGGTTCAGGAAAGATGCGGAGGCCATTGAAAAACTTAGCGATGACGATATCCGGAACATTGAAAACGGAATGACCAATTACCGTTTTGTGAATCCTTTATCGTTTTACAACCGGATTTACCAGGTTATATGGGAAATGGATGTCTATCGGAAAGGTGGAAATCCTTCAGGTCATTCGGTTTCGCAGCGGGTGGAGTATTATAAAATAGCCTTTCAGATTATCCGCGAACACTTTTGGTTCGGCAACGGGACCGGTGGTTATTACATGGCCTATCAGGACAAATACGATCAGAATAGTTTCTTTCCGGAAAAAATTTACCGGCAAAGGTCGCACAACATGTTCCTGAGCTACTGGATCGATTTTGGTTTGTTTGGCTTGCTTTATATCTGTTTTGCATTGGTTGCCCCCATTTTTTTGGAACATAAAATGAAAAGTTATCTGCTGTTGGTTTTCTTTCTGATTGTGCTGATTTCATTCATGAATGAAGATACCCTGAACAACCACGATGCCATTTCATTCTTTTCGTTCTTTTATCCGTTGTATTTGTACAGCCAGAACACAAACAAACCCCATCCCCAACCCTTCTAAAAAGGAGAAGGAAGTTTGGAAAGTGAAGGTTCTGAATGTTTAATCATTTAAGAAAAAACTGCATGTTAAAAGGTAAACCCTCGCATACCAATTCCCAAAGCCCCCTCTTTCGGAGGGGGTTGGGGGAGGCTTGCCGTCTTTCATTTGATTTTTTCGTGCGCGATGTGTTGGAAGTTGCGCCTTCGCTGATTGGCAAGAAACTGGTTCGTCGGTTTGAGGATGGCCGGATACAAAAATACCGGATTACCGAAACCGAAGCCTATCGTGGTATGGAAGACCGGGCCTGTCACGCCAGCAAAGGACGGACTCCCCGCACCGAAGTAATGTTCCTGGAAGGCGGAACCGTGTATGTTTACCTCATTTACGGTCAATATTGGTTGTTGAACCTGGTGACTGGAATTGAAGGAGACGCTTCGGCTGTTTTGATTCGCGGTATCGAAGGTTTTCCGGGACCGGGCCGTGTTGGTCGCGAACTTCTACTCGACCGTTCATTTTATGGCGAAAACCTGATTAATTCGCCTAGAATCTGGCTGGAAGGCGCAGAGTCTGTTTCTGAAATCAGAACTGCGAAACGAATTGGAGTGGAATATGCTGGGGAATGGGCAGATAAATTGTGGCGGTTTTATTAATGCAAGGCAAATGCTGACACCATATCAGTTTTCTTTTGAATGTGCCCAGAATACGAAATTCTTTATCAGTGAATTTGTTGATTATCCTGAACAACGGAGAAAAGAGCTGAAAAAAGGGAGGTATGTTTACCTTGCCGACAAACCTGACAATTGGTGATGGCATTGATTGCAAACAAACAATTCACATCCCTAGGTGTTTTTATTTCAGATTTTGTATTTTTGTTGCGCCAAATTTGGAACAAAAAAATTGAGATGGAACAGGTTGAAATCAGGCAAATGCTTGAAGAAAAAGGGTTTATAGACGAATGGATTAGCCCGGATGTAAAATTGGTCGACGAAATTAACCGGCTGAAGAAGGAGAAGAATGCGGTCATTCTCAGTCATTATTATGTGGAGAGTGATCTTCAGGATATAGCCGACTTTGTGGGCGACAGTCTGGGCCTGGCTCAGGAAGCCGCCAGAACAGAGGCTGATCTCATCGTTTTTGTGGGGGTTCATTTTATGGCCGAAACGGCTAAAATTATCAATCCATCGAAAAAAGTCATTTTGCCTGACCTGAAAGCCGGTTGCTCGTTAGCCGACTCTGCTCCTGCTGACAAATTTGCTGAATTTAAAGCGCAATACCCCGACCACCAGGTAATTTCGTACATCAATTGTACCGCCGATCTGAAAACTATGACTGACGTGGTTTGTACATCGGCTAATGCCTTGAAGATAGTAAACAGTTTCCCTTCGGAACAGAAACTGATTTTTGCTCCGGATAAAAACCTGGGTAACTACATCAACAGCCTGACCGGACGCGATATGGTTCTTTGGGACGGCGCCTGTATGGTTCATGAAAAATATTCGGTCGAAAAAATCATTGACCTGATGGACCAGCATCCGGATGCCGAGTTTATTGCCCATCCCGAATGCGAAAAGCCTGTACTGCTATTGGCCAAATATATCGGTTCAACAACTGCCCTGCTGAATTATGTGGCAAAAAGCTCAGCCAAAAAATTCATTGTGGCTACCGAAAGCGGCATTCTGCACCAGATGAATAAAGCCTGTCCGGATAAAATCTTCATTCCGGCCCCTTCGATCGATTCAACCTGCGGCTGTAACGATTGCTCATACATGAAACTAAACAGTTTACAGAAATTATACATCTGCCTTAAAAACGAATTGCCGGAAATAAAACTTTCGGAAGAAGTGATACGGAAAGCCCAGTTGCCGATTTTCAGGATGCTCGAGATTTCGAAATAAAATCCATTTGATCCTAAAAAAGCAGCAGACCGAACTCGATCTGCTGCTTTTTGCGTTTTATAACTATCGAAAAATTTATTCTACAATGGTCACCCAACCGTGCGTGTCGGGTTCGTCACCGTATTGAATGCCTTGTAGCTTTTTATACAGTTTTTCGCTGACGGCACCTGGTTTTCCATCCTGCGAGAAAACATAGGAAATTTTTTTGTCGTAATCATCAATGCGCTCGATCGGACTGATTACCGCAGCAGTACCACAAGCCCCGGCTTCTTCAAAAGTAGCCAGTTCTTCTACCGGAATCTGGCGGCGTTCCACCTTCATCCCCATGTCTTCAGCCAAAACCATCAGGCTTTTGTTGGTTATCGAAGGCAAAATAGAACTCGATTCCGGTGTCACATAAGTGTTGTTTTTTATTCCGAAGAAATTGGCAGCGCCACATTCATCGATGTATTTTTTTTCTACGGCATCGAGATAAAATACGTTGGAATAGCCCAGTTCGTGTGCTTTTGCTCCTGCAACCAAGCTGGCCGCGTAGTTTCCGCCAACTTTATATTTCCCCATTCCGAGTGGCGCCGAACGGTCGAATTCGCGCATAATTACAAATGGCGTAGTTTGGAACCCACCTTTAAAATAGGGTCCTACAGGTGTCACAAATAATATGAACATGTATTCATTGGCTGGTTTTACACCCACCTGGGCGCCTGTTCCAAATAAAAAAGGACGAATATATAAAGCTGCTCCCGATTCGTAGGGTGGCATAAAACGCTCGTTCAGTTTGACCGCTTTAACAACCGCTTCCTGGAATTTTTCGATGGGAAGGAGTGCCATCATTGTTCCAATACTTGAATCCTGCATGCGTTTGGCATTTTCATCCATACGGAAAATCCGGATTTTATCGTCTTTCCCGCGAAACGCTTTTAATCCTTCGAAGGCTTCCTGTCCGTAATGCAGGGCAGTGGCAGCCATATGTATATTCAAAAATTCGCTATCGCTCACTTCCAACTCGCCCCATGCACCATCTTTGTACGTGCAACGTATGTTGTAATCTGTTTTCAGGTAGCCGAAGCCCAGGCTTTTCCAATCTATGTTTTCCATTGTAGTCAATCAAGGTTTTTTTAGTGTCCTAAAATAACGAAAAAAAACGCGGAGAAGGAAAGACTTATGACAGGTCGGAGAAAAATTATCAATTTATTCATTTGCAGCTATCTCCAAAAAGTAACCATTGTGCTTCCGGATGTTGAGCACCCGGCCATCCGAGAAAATCAGGTATTGTCCTTTGATACCACTCAGAATTCCTGAAATAACGGAGTCCTTGTCAAACGAAACACTGCTAACTTTTTCAGGATAAATTGATACCGGATAGTTGATTTTCCAGATATGGTTGTCGGCCTGCAAATATTGCTGTAACTCGGACGGGAGTAACTGGTAGGCATTTGTCTTTTCTTCCTGAAGGTTATATTCCTGAACATCCTTCTTCTGAAGCATTGACCTCCAGTTGGTTTTGTCAGAAAAGAAGTTTTTCAGGTAAACTTCGATCACTCCGGCAATGTGCCGATTGGGCGTGCAGGTCAGAATGATGGCTTCACTGGCGCCCTGATCGATCCAACGGGTTGGTACCTGGGTATGACGGGTTACCCCGACTTTCAATTCTCCTGAAACAGCCAGGTAAACGAAATGGTCGATCAGGTCGTGTTCGCGGGCCCAGTCCATATCGCGGGCAATACCCAGGTGTGCTTTCGACAATTCGGGACGCATCACCGTTTCACTGGCTTCGGGGGCCGTTTGCAGACAATTGTAGCAAAACCCTTGTCCGAAGGAGATTTTAGTTCGTTTGCCACACGAAATGCAATTGATTTGCCCGGTAAATTTCAGGCTGATCGATTTTCCGATCAAATCGTTCATCGGTAATTCGGATTCTCCCAACGGAAGGAAATACTGAACCGGATCGGAAAAT
>JAUXUF010000298.1 GCA_030684645.1 Bacteroidota bacterium
TTAATATGGTATGGGATGGAGAATGAAATACCTTCGGTTGAAGTTGGAAAAGTCTTAGGCAAAACTTCCGAAGAAATTGACATGATTTACAGGAACTTACAAAGGAAACAAAAGACAACAGAATATTTAAGAATGGCTCCAATAAAATATTAAAAGGATACGAACATGGAAAATACCTTACAAATTCAGGAAAAAATCAAACAGTTCATTTTAAAGACTTCTTATGTCTCATCTGATCAAGTCAATTACGATACGCTCATTTTCCAACAAGGGATAATGGATTCGATGGGTTTTATTTCGATAATTGATTTTATAGAAGAAAGCTTCTCTATTACCGCTGCAGACAATGATCTTCTTGAAGCAAATTTTGAATCAATCAATGCGATTGCTGACTTTGTATCCCGGAAGTTACCTAAGGCGGTGAATCAAACAGCGTAAAAACATAGAGTATCAATAAAATCATTCCTATGATTTCAAGACCACAACGTCTATTAGGAGAAGCCCTGGAGTTTTCCTGCAGGAACCATCCATTAAAAACGGCTGCAATTTATAAAGGAGAAGAGTTTTCATACACCAGCCTATATAAATGTGCCCAGAATTTAGCATTTCATCTAGTTAAGAATGGGATTAATAAGGGTGATCGGATCGCACTGTTCATGAATAATTCGTGGCAATGCATTGTCTCCATTTATGGAATTACACTTGCTGGCGGTGTTTTTCTGGTTGTAAATCCCCAAACCAAGGCCAGCAAATTGCACTATATTTTAAATGATTGTGGTGCAAAAGTGATTATTTCCGAAAGTCTCCTCATCAATGAACTTTCATTAGCATTGGAAGGCTTGAAAGAAATTCAGGAAGTTATTCTTTCAGAAAGCACCCAAGTAGATAAAGATAGAGGTCTCAAATTTAAAGACTTTGAAGGGATCATTTTCAAAAGGGAAAGTGCAGTTCTGCCAAGAATAATTCCAAATGATTTGGCTGCATTAATATACACATCGGGCAGTACCGGATTTCCTAAAGGGGTGATGATGACGCACCAATCAATGGTTTTTACCTCATGGAGTCTGATTGAATACTTACGATTGACTGAGGATGAACGCATCATGCTCGTTTTACCTTTAGCATTTGATTATGGTCTTTATCAATTAATCATGGCTATTACAATTGGCGGGACGCTAATAATTGAACATTCATTCAATTTTCCGCCAACCATATTCAGACAGATTGAGCAACTCAAACCGACGGTTTTTCCAGGGGTACCCTCAATTTATGCCATGATGATTGCTACGCACAAAAAAACAGGGCTCACGTTTGATTGCATCCGAAAAATAACCAATACTGCAGCCGCACTTCCGACAGAGTTCATTACTGACTTAAAAAAGATATTCCCCAATGCCCTGATTTTTAAAATGTATGGATTAACCGAATGTAAAAGGGTTTGTTATTTAGAACCTGAATTGATTGATTCAAAAACTCATTCAGTTGGGAAAGCCATACCAGGAACAGAAGTATTTCTTTTGTCTCTGGATGGGAAACCAGTAGCACCTGGCGAAGCAGGAATCCTGCATGTTCGGGGGCCTCATGTTATGGCAGGCTATTGGAATAATGAAGAATTGAGCAGGGAAATGCTAAAGCCAGGCTTAATCCCTGGTGAACGGATTCTATGCGCGCATGATTTGTTTAAGATGGATGAAGAAGGTTTCTTATATTTTCAGGGAAGAAATGATGATATTATTAAAACAAGGGGTGAAAAGGTGAGCCCTATCGAAGTTGAAAACACAATCTATCAAATAGATGGAATTAAAGAAGTTGCAGTGGTAGGAATTCAAGATGTCTTTTTAGGCGAATCAATCGTTGCTTTTATTACAACCCATGATCAGTTTCATGTAAACGAAAAGGATATTCAACGGAAATGTTTGGCTCAACTTGAAGCATTTATGGTTCCGCAAAAAATTGTTTTCCTTTTGGAAATGCCTAAAAGTAGCAATGGAAAAATCGATAAAACAGAATTAAAAAAACTGGTAAGTGTATAAAAATGGATGAATTATATCAAAGACTAAAGTCTGAATTAGAAAGCAAACTTACCTTTCTGGAAGATAAACCCGAGGAAACCATAGACTCAACGATAAAATCAATATGGAATAAAGCTTATGGAATCTCAATATCGGCCAAAGAAGCAACTAAACATCCATTGCCTGAACTCTCCGATAAACAGGTAACCCTGTTGCATCAATTGATAGAACAACGTATTAATGGAAAACCATTGGCTTATATCACCGGCCGCCAAAACTTTATGGGTGTTGAATTAGTATGTGATAACAGAGCGTTAATACCCCGGGAAGAAACTGAGATTTTGGGAAGAAAAGCTTTGTGGATTTGTCAAAAAATTGCCAGGAAGAAGTTGAAAGTCAATGTATTTGACGTTTGCTGTGGTACCGGAAACCTGGGATTAGCTTTAGCCTCTTTGCTTCCGGACATAGTAGTTAATTCGTCTGATCTATCAGAAGAAGCTGTAGATATCACCCGTGAAAACATCAAGATTTTAAAACTCGAACAACAAGTAAGTGTCAGAAAAAGCGACTTGTTTTCAAATTTTGAATCTGAAGTTTACAATGGAAATGTTGATTTAATTGTTTGTAACCCGCCCTACATCTCTACATCAAAGATTGCAAAAATGGATTTGGAGATATCAGAAAATGAGCCTTTTATGGCTTTTGATGGAGGAATGGTCGGAATGAAAGTTATACAAAGATTAATTTGTGAAGCCCCGAAGTTTTTAACTAAAGGTGGGTGGGTGGTTTTTGAAGTTGGTGAAGGACAAGGGTCATTTATAATTCAAATCTGCGAAAACTCCCAACTCTATAAGAAAATCGAACCGGTGACAGATGTTTCAGGAAATATCAGGGTTATAGCAGCTTGCTGTAGAAAAGGTGAAAATATGTAGGTTAAATTCATACATCAAATTGGTTCAACCCTAATACGATGTCTTAAAAAACCTTATTTTTAAAGAAAAGAACCTCAGTAGTAAGGAAATAACTAATATAACCAAACCTTATTACCTTATTTATGAAAGTTGAATACAACAACCCCCAATAAGGTAATAAGGTTGTGGGCTGTGAGCGTGGATTTTCTACTGAGGTAGCCATTTAAAATAAGGTTTAAAGAAAAGACGATCAATGATATTTCATTCCATTGCTATCTGAATATTAATAAACTAATTTTTTATGTGTGGAATTGCCGGAATATATAACTATCACTCAATAAAAGAGCCTTCTACTGAACGAAATGTGAAGAAAATGCTTTCGTTAATTCGTCATAGGGGACCTGATGAAAGCGGCGTTTATCTTGACCAGAATTTAGGAATTGGTAGCGTTCGGTTAAGCATTATAGATCTTTCTTCAGGTCAGCAACCGATGTCAGACGAAACTGGTAGATATTGGATCGTTTATAATGGAGAGATATTCAACTACCCTGAATTAAGATCTGAATTAGTAAAAAAAGGCATTAGGTTTAAAACAACCAGTGACACCGAAGTCGTAGTTCAGATGTATGCTATGTATGGAGAGGAATGTCTAAACCATTTTAATGGTCAGTTTGCTTTTTGCATTTGGGATAAGCATAAAAAGGAGTTATTTCTTGCTCGCGACCGGGTTGGAATCCGTCCATTGTTTTACTGGTATCAAAATGAATCATTTGCCTTTTGTTCCGAAATAAAAGGGCTATTTTCTCTCGATCAGGTAGAAAGGGCCATCAGTTCAGAGAGTTTGTCACAAATCTTTACACTATGGACTACAATATCACCCAATACTCCATTCAAAAATATTTTTGAATTACAACCTGGGCATTTCATGTGCATGAATTCAAATGGTATCTTAATTCAAAAGTATTGGAGCATGAATTTTCCTTTAAAAAAGGATATTCAGGTTAATAGTTTCTCTGACTCTATTGAAGAACTGGATAAATTACTTCATGATGCTGTAAAAATCAGGTTAAGAGCTGATGTACCCGTAGGCGCCTATTTAAGTGGTGGACTAGACTCAAGTGTCACCACTGCCTATATTAAGGATATTAATCCGGATGTTCTAAATACTTTTTCAATCGGTTTTAAAGACAAGGCTTACGATGAAACCGCTTATCAGTTAGAAGCTGCAAAGTTTTTCGGGACAAATCATACTGCTTTTTCATGCACCTCTGAAGAATTAGCAGAGAGTTTTGCGGAAACTATCTGGCACACTGAATTCCCAATTCTGAGAACCTCTCCTACTCCTATGTTTTTATTATCAAAAAAGGTACGGGAAAACAATATCAAAGTTGTGATAACAGGAGAAGGCGCAGATGAATTTCTAGGTGGTTATAATATTTTCAAGGAAGCAAAAATCAGAAGGTTTTGGGCAAATGAACCAAATTCAACCGCCCGTCCAAGGCTCCTGACAAAACTTTACCCTTACATTCCACTTCTGAGAGAATCACCGGACCTGGCATTGAAAATGTTTTTTGGGTACAAGTTAAATGAAACTGAAAATCCATTTTATTCACACTTGCTTCGCTGGCATAATACAAGCCGAATCAAATCATTTTTAGCCAATGGTTTTGCTTCATCAATAAATGGGTACGACCCCATCTCTGGAATTTATCAAACACTGCCCGAAAGCTTTAATGGTTGGAGCGACCTAGCAAAATCGCAATATCTTGAAGTAACTATATTTATGTCTGGGTATCTGTTATCTTCTCAGGGCGACCGGATGGCAATGGGAAATTCTGTTGAAGGACGTTACCCCTTTCTGGACTATCGGGTAATCGAGTTTTGCTCCAAATTACCGGATAATCAGAAGCTAAATTGCTTAAACGAGAAATTCATTCTTAAAAAACTGAGCGTAGGTAAAATTCCAAATTCCATCACCAATAGACCAAAACAAGCGTACCGTGCACCAATTACAAGCAGCCTTTT
>JAUXUF010000300.1 GCA_030684645.1 Bacteroidota bacterium
AGCTTCTGTTTGATTATTTTTTTAACAGTTTCGAATTGAACTGATTATTCCCTTCTGTAATTTTCACCAGGTAAATGCCTGCTTTTAAATGATCCAGATCGCTAATTGTTTGATTGTTTGAGATATTATAGTATTCGGAAACCGTTCTTCCAGAAACATCTGAAATAGAGGCCCGAGCGTTTCCTTTTATTCCGGAAATAACCATAGGTACTGTTGGTTACATACACGCCCGACAGGATTGTATCTTTAAAAGTAATGGTAGAAACCGGCGCAGGATAAGCGACAGCATAGCCCGGACTTCCCCCAACACCTTGTCCGGTAATGGCGCTGTACTGGTTGGAATATCCTGAAGTTGTTACATCTGTTTTTATTCAGGATGTAATCTTTTGAATGGTCGGTAAAGCGAAAGTCGGCCAGGTAGAAATAAACAGTGTCAACCGGATTCCCATCTGTATTCAGAGCTTCAATCATCAACTTGAAATAATCCGGATCATTACCGGTTTCACCTCCAAATTTTTTAGAAAAAGCGTCGCCGTTTTTCATCGAAAGATAGGCATAGGTAGAGTTTGTAACATAAAATCCGCTGACTTTGGCGCTTGTATTTAATCCAACCTCTGCTGACGGCGATGGATAACAAACCGCATAATTTGAACTTCCCTGGTATCCCTGGCCTGTAACCGCACTGTATTGGTTTCCGTAACCGACGGTGGTTACATCGGTCGTATTCGAATAACCGAAAAATGGTGGCAACGATTGCCAGGTAGATGTGTTTCATTATGTAATAATTTTGAATGGTTTCAAAACAATTACAATACGCAAAGCTGCTGAAATAACCGGATGAATTCTGAATTTTGGTTACTCCAAGCTTTTTCTCCCGAAAGCTTTGAATATTGTATCACGAATGGCAGGTCTTCTGGCTTACTCCATTTTTGCGGCCTTCCCATCCCGTTTCGGAACAGTGGCAAGAAGTGCAAAAATTATTCAGAGTTTACAGCTGCGGGTACAGCTCCGGATTTTTACCGGATTCCCTCTTGATACTCATAGGAGCATCACCAATTCGGCGGCTAAAATAAGGCAAAAATGAATTCATGTATAGGCTTTCAGGTAAAATTATCCTGAAAATTTAATGGTTGAATGGGTTGAAGTGTTACCAATGGTTGAATTTTCTTTAACTTTTATGCTCAGGCACTGATGAATTTAAGCTAAAAAGTTTGAAAAAAGTCAATTGTCGAATTTTCAAATCATCGAATTTTCAAATTGTAAATGTCAGGAAGTAACCAGACCAACAGTTCTAAAGGTGTAGAACTTCTGAACAAAGTAACTGTAAACAACAACAATACCAGTTGTGATGATTTTGGCAAGGGTTGGCCATAAACCTCCATATTCGACCAGGATTTTCAGGAAAACATAGTTCAGAAAAATGGATCCTGAAACGGAAATCATATAACGGATCAACTGAACACGACCGCGAATTTCGGAATTTGTGAACGTGATGTATTTTGCCAGCAAAAATCCGGTAAAAAACGTGACAGGGAAAACGATCAGAAAGGCTGCAATATGCGGACTTACAGAAAAAATCTGTAAATCAACGATATGTTTGCCGAGAATAAAATTGTAGCAAATGAAATACAGGAAAATATCGAGTGCGGTATTGAACCCGCCGGTTGCAGCATACCTGAACGTTTCCAACGAAACATATGTCCGGAAAGGGGTGTAGAAATAATCAATTACCTGAATGATTTCCAACCGAATATTTTTTACCAGACTCGCCATACGTATAAAATAAATTTCAAAAGGATCATTTGGCAATGAAAGATATGCCATTTAATCAAGATCAACTCTTGTTTTGCATGCAAAATAAAGACAAAAGATTGAAAAATAAATCAACTTCAGCAAAATATTACGAATGTTAATTTTTTACCAATTTGGGGAACCCTGATCAGTTCATTCATTTTTCAACTTTTATATTACCATGATTCCCGGCAGACTTTATATCTTTGTTTACATGTGTGGACGTTTTGTACAAATTATAGATATTGACCTGTTTGTGAAACGGTTCGGAGTAAGTCGTCCGGAAGATCGCAGCATTGAATCGAATTATAATGTTGCTCCGGGTAATTTGGCTTATGTGATTACCAATGATAAGCCGAATGAGTTGCAGACTTTCCAGTTTGGACTGACGCCATCCTGGGCAAAAAAACCGACGTACCTGATCAATGCCCGGGCCGAAGGCGACCTCAACCCGCAAAATAATATCAATTATTCCGGAGAAGCTGGAATAATTCGAAAAGCTGCTTTCCGCACTGCCATTAGTTCACAGCGCTGCTTGGTGATTGCCAATGCATTTTATGAAGGACCTGCAAAGGAGAAATTGAATAAACCTTACCTGATTCAGCGCAAAGATGAAGAAGTATTTACGTTTGCCGGAATTTGGGATACCTGGGTGAATGATCGCACCGGTGAAGTTTCGAATACATTCTCGGTAATTACCACGGTTGCCAATGAAGCAACGCAGCAGATCGGTCACCCAAGGCCGCCGGTTATAAAAATGTTTACTGAATAAATAACACCGAAACATGAAAAAGCAGATTGTATTAAAATCCAGACCGGTAGGTAAACCTACTGCCGATAATTTTGAAACAAGGTTGATTGAAATTCCAACTGTTGCTGAAGGAGAAGTTCGGCTGGTGGCACATACCTTTTCAGTTGATCCCTACTTGCGAGGACGGATGAGCGATGCAAAATCGTATATAGCCCCATTTCAGGTTGGAGAAGCCATTGTAAGTGGATTGGTAGCTAAAGTAGTTGAAAGTAAAGCGGCCAATCTGAAAGTTGGCGACTTTGTGATGGAAAGACTGCCCTGGCAGGAAGAAATGGTCGTTCCGGCGAAAGGATTGCAGGTCGTTGATGAAAAGATTGCTCCATTGAGCTATTATCTGGGTATTCTTGGAATGCCCGGACTGACAGCTTATTTCGGCTTGCTCGATATTGGAAAACCTCAAAAAGGAGAAACAGTGGTTGTTTCGGGTGCAGCCGGTGCCGTGGGTATGGTAGTTGGCCAAATTGCTAAAATTCAGGGCTGCCGGGTTGTAGGTATTGCCGGCGACGATGCAAAGAATGAGTATTTGATGAAGGAGCTGCATTTCGATGCAGTGATTAATTACAAAACAGTTAAAAATCTGGATAAAGCGCTTGACACAGCTTGCCCTTCCGGAGTTGATGTTTATTTCGATAATGTGGGAGGAGAGATTTCGGATGCAGTCATTGCTCAAATAAATAAAGGCGCCAGAATTATTATTTGCGGCCAAATATCGCTTTATAATGCAACGTCCATGCCTGTTGGACCCCGCATTCAACCGAGTCTCTTAAAACGTAGCGCCATGATGCAAGGTTTTATCGTGAGCAACTATGTACATCGTTTCCCTGAAGGATTTAAAGTTTTGGCTGGATGGGTTAGTGGTGGGCTACTGAAATACACGAATACTGCTTACAAAGGATTTGATCAGCTTCCGGAAGCTTTTATTGCTCTTTTTGAAGGGAAAAACCTCGGTAAATTAATCGTGGAAGTTTCATAAAGATTAGCTGAAGGAATTCCTTCAGAATAACAGAGATAGTTGTTTATAATGAAAGCACGGAATGTTCCAGGGAATCTTAAAATCTATTCCATAGCTGTCTCCACTTATTTCAATCTTTCGAATTGGCCTGAAACGGCATTCTTGCCATCTTCTCCACTTCGATGCCCGGAAAGCCAAATTCCTCCACTACTTTACCTAAAACCAGGTAAATTCCATCGCCACGGAATGGGTAGCTGATCAACGAGGGTGGGAAATGCACTGAATCGAAAAACTCTCCCTGAACATCGGTGAACGTCCCGAAGTTCATGATCTCTTTTCTTACGGTACGAACGTATTTAATGGTTACCAAACGTGAAACGGTCCGTTGTTGTTCCGTTCGTTAACTATTCCGGCAATCAGGGCACTTTCAAGGTTTTGAACATGCACAAATCCCATGAATATATTATTGCCGATAATCCGGGTTTCGTTCCGGCTCATATTCACACAAGGCAGTTCGAGGTGAGCTCCGCAGCGTTGCGCTTCGTTAAAATAGACCCATGTCCGGTAAAATCCGCCGAAATTATTGATCACGGCCACCATAAATTCGAGCGGATAATGCGCTTTCAGGAACAAACTTTGAAAACTTTCCACGGCATACGAGGCCGAATGTGCTTTTGAAAATGAATATCCGGCGAACGACTCGATCTGCCGCCACACTTCGCGGGCAATTTCATCGGTATAACCACGCTGTTGATGAGCAAAGTAATGTCGTTTTTGTTTCGGTCGTCAGCCGGATCGGACACCAGCAAATCGATTTCCTCTTTCGGAAGTCCGAAAACTTTGCCCAGTTCGCGATAAATCGAACGGTCTTTAAACGTGGAGGTTGCACCTAGCAAAGCCGTGTGATCCCGTCCGTATCGTTTGAAAATGTATGCCTGTACCTGATCTCTGTCGCGCCACGAATAATCGATATCAAAATCCGGAGGACTGCTACGCCTGGGGTTCAGGAAACGCTCAAAGTAAAGGTTTAGTTTAATGGGATCAACGTCTGTGATTTTCAGACAATAAGCCACAATGCTATTGGCCCCGCTTCCACGACCGACATGATAAAATCCAAGCGACATGCTATATCGGATGATGCATGTCAGGAATGCAGAAATCTAACTTTTATTCACTCTGATCGGAATAAGAAGGATATTCTATTGTTTCTTTGCGCCTTTTAACTCAAGATTTACAAAAACGGGCAAATGGTCCGAAGGATACCGCTGATCCTTTGAATCGGTAAACACTCCGTATTGTTTAACCTCACTCTGATCGTTGACAAAAACATAATCGATCCGGTCTTTCAGCGGACTGTCAAATTTGAATCCGTTAAAGGTTCCGGTTGGTCCGTAAGGTTTTTCTTTACTTATGGAACGTGAATCTTTCAATTCGCTGGTAATAATGGCAATTGGCGCTTGTTCCGGAGTCAGGTTAAAATCGCCGGTCAGGATCACCGGTAAATTTTCCGTATTTAATTCTTTGATTTTCCGGATAATCAGTTTAGCCGATTCTGTCCTTGCCTGATTTCCCTGATGGTCAAAATGAGTATTGAAAACCATAAACCGGACATTGCTTTTAACATCGTTCAGCAGCAGCCAGGTACATATCCGGTTACAGGCGGCATCCCAGCCAAGGCCGGGCTTTTCAGGTGTTTCAGATAACCAGAACCATCCATAGTTAGGTTATAGGCAAAGAAAAGTAAGATAAAGGCTAATTGTTTCATTTGGTGCAAAAGCTAAAGGATTGGTATTCGCATGATTTGTTTTCCGTTTTCATGATGGTCGTTCTTTGCTCAGCTCCCTGGTTGATGATGTAGGAATAGCAAAAATCAAAAATTTCGATCAGGTTGGCGGTCATTGGTTTGCCTGCAATTTCGTGCGCAGCATTACAGTAAGTATAAAACCAGAATGGAGTTCCCAGTTTTTTTAATTTTTCAGTTATCGTGTATGAACCGTGTAAAATCAGGTATCCGGGCTGCGATTCCTTACAATAGCGATGAGGTGCAGTAGCATAGGGCACCAGATTGTCGCAGGTTCCATGAAAAAGCAAGGAGGGAATTGCCGATTCCTTATAAATTTTTGAAGTGTCAGGAACTGCGCCAGCCATCGAAATAACCCCGGCATACGAAACCGGACCACTATCGAGCCCATAACAATAGGGTGGCTGGTAAGCAGCATTCAAAACCGTTTCGGCTCCGGCGCTGCTTCCTGAAAGAATGATTTTCTGTGGATCAATTCCCATTTTATCCCGGTTTTTGATCATGAAAAAAGTGGCATCCTGAAGGTCTTCAATGGCATCATTAAAAGTATTCAGCTTATCAATAGCTGCACAGTCGCAGCCAAAACCGGTTTCGGTTCCCTTTCGGGTTAACCGGTAGGTGATCGATGAAACCACATAACCATGCCGGGCCAGCTTTTTGCAAAATTCCTGAATTCCAGGTTCGTTGCGTGTCCCTCCGGAAAAGCCACCTCCATGTACATAAAATATCATGGCTCTTTTAGCCTGATTATCAAATGCAGGAAAATAAACATCCATATCGAGAGATTGACTATCCTTGAAAGCATAAGTGAAAGTTTCAACCCTGACAGAATCGGTAATCTCATCCTTATATCGTTCCTGCGCCGAAACCTTCATGCTGAAAAACAGGAGCAATAGAATGATTTTCAGTAAAAAGAGGGAATTCTTCATTATCTGAAATGGTTAATTTGATATTGCTTAAAAACTGTTTAAATTTATAAAAAAAACCGAGCTATGGCAATCATTACAAGCAGAACCAGCGAAAATGCCCAAATCACATTTTTGTATGACCGATGTAATTCGTGCGGTCTTTGCGTAAAAGTATGCAAAGATTTTTCCATAATTATGGAGAATAACAAGCCTGTTGTTGGTGACCATCCATTTTTCGGCTGCATGGCCTGTGGGCAGTGTATGGCCATATGTCCAACCAAGGCCATTGAAGTTTCGGGAAGGGAAATGTCAGCTAACGACCGGATTGATTTATCAGGAATGAAAGATAAAGCCAGTTTTGAGCAGCTTAAAAACCTGCTGATTGGCAGGCGAAGCATCCGGGATTTTAAAGAAAAAGAAGTAGGAGAGGACTTGATCGAAAAAATAATTGAGGCGGCTGTTTCTGCCCCGATGGGATTACCACCCTCAGATGTTCATTTAGTAATTATAAAAGGAAAAGAAAAAGTCCGTGAATTTTCGTTTGATGTGATTGACTATTTCAGGAAAATAAGATGGCTTTTTTCGAATCAGTTGATCTGGATCTGGCGACTGGCAGGCAAAGAAACATACCAGTTGATCAAAAGCTTTGCCCAGCCACTGGTTAATTTTTTTGCACTTGCGAAAAAAGATGATGCAAACTACTTGTTGTATGATGCACCGCTAGCCATGTATTTTACTGCTTCACCCTATTCTGATCCGGCCGATCCATATATTCCGGCTACCTACGCCATGCTGGCAGCCGAAAGCCTTGGACTGGGATCTTGCATGATTGGAAGCATTCACCCGACCATTCAGTATGGCGCCAATAAATTAAAACGAAAATGGAACATTCCGGCCAAATCACCTGCAGGAATTGTGGTTATTTTCGGTTACCCGAAATACAAGTTCAAATCGGGGATAAAGAGAACCTTTGCCAAAGTGACCTATTTCCCCAACTGAAATTTTTTTTCTACAAGCGCAACTTTATAACCACCTTTTTTACCTTCTCCGGACCGTCAATCTGCATACATGGACGGTGAATGTCCTGTGGGAAAAATACAGCAAACATCCCTGATTCAAGCACCAGTTGATTAGTTTCGCCGGAAAAGAAAACAATGTCTTTTTCCAGATTGTATTCTGATGTAATTGTTTGGTTGTTTAGGGTGGCAAAACCAATGGCCTCTCTTCCTGAAACAATGTATTGGATGTCTGCATATTTCTGGTGCGCTTCCAACCGGCAATCTTCGTGTTTTTTTGCATCATATTCGCTAACCAGTGCAAATATATCATTCCCGTCAATGTCAATTCTGCCAGCTTCAAGTTTAGATAAGTTAGTGTTTTTCAGGAATTCAAATCCTTTTTGCAGGTTGTTGCTGATGGCTGAATATATAGCCGCATTTTCAAGTTTATCAAGTATCATGATCGGTTTGTAATAGAGGTGAATGATTTTTTGACCAGAAGCAATCGATTGCAAATGGGGATGTGCAAATATACAGTTTGAAGAGTCAGTACAAATGATAAAATCCATACATTTTTGAAGTTTAAGTCTTCGTTCGAAAAACTATTCAAAGACGTAGGTGTTCATTGGTACGGTCATAAACTCGATCGGAAGATGCTGGAACTGTTGAAAAGACACTAAAAGTTTTTTTATAGTTTCTGAAGCCAGAAGATCGATTGATTTCCATCGTTGGCTACTTCAAGTTTTCGGGCTTCGTTAAAGAGCCGATAGCGAAGCTCGATCAGTTCCAAACGGTTTAATCCGCCAATCAGTCCTGAAATCTCCGAATCCCGGTCATTGGTAACTGTTGTCCAAAATTGTCGGTCAGATATTTTACGATTTTATCCATAAGAAGAGTTTCAAGTTCCAGATTTCGGCTTCGACAAGCTAAGCCACCGATTTTCACTGAAGGGTTAAACGATTTTCGGAGCGTCCTGCTGGACTTGTTTTAGCATCCCTGATTTTACCAGGAGATCAAGGTTTTTTGAAGCTATAAACCACCCAGTTATTCTTTTCGTGATACCCGGCTTCCCGAAGCTTCAGTGATTCGGCTTTTCGTTTCACATCGGGCATATCGTGTGTGTAAAAACCACTCAGATAAAGTGTTCCTTCCGGCTGCAAAACACTTTCATACACCGGCAAATCGTTGATTATTACATTTTTATGGATGTTGGCAAAAATGATTTCATATTTTTCTTCTCCAAGCAAACTTGCATCACCAAGTTTGGCTTCAATGTTTAGAATGTTGTTCAACCGCGCATTCTCAACCGTGCTTTCAAATGACCAGGTATCAATGTCGATGGCAGTAACGCTTTTGGCTCCTTTGAGTGAAGCCAGCATTCCAAGAATTCCGGTACCGCAACCCATGTCAAGCACGGTTTTGCCGGTCAGATCCATCCCGAGAATTTGTTCTGCGACAAGGGTAGTGGTTTCATGGTTGCCGGTTCCGAATGCCATTTTTGGCTCGATAACCAATTCGAATTCAGCAGGTTCATATTCGGCATGAAATGGTGCGCGAACCAAACATCGTCCACCAATCAATAATGGTTTGAAGTAATTCTTTTCCCAAATTTCATTCCAGTTTTGATCCGGAATCATTTCATTTTCAGTATGAACTGAAAAGGGTAGGGTGGTGGTTATTGCATTGATCTCATTCAGATCAAAAGACTCACCGGGGATATATCCCATTACGAAATGTTCGTTTTCGTCAAAGCTTTCAAAAGTCAGATCAGAAAGACATGCAACCAGTATTTCGCGGTTTTCTTCCGAATCAGGATTTAGCTTAAAGCTGATTTTTGTATAATTCATTGAGTTAATATTGCAAGTTAAAGGTTCCAAATGTAGCATAAAAAAAGGCCACCCGTTGCCGGATAGCCTTTGTATTTTATTGTTTTGGAATGCGGAATGTTTGTGTCGCTCCCTGAGTAGCGCAGCGTATCGAAGGGAGCGACACTTCGATCTTCCGACTTCCGACTTCTGACTATTTTAGTATGCAGTAATTATTCCGAGAAAATCTTCAGCTTTCAATGAAGCGCCACCAATTAAACCACCATCAATGTCAGGTTGAGAAAACAACTCAGGAGCATTTTTAGCATTACAGCTACCACCATAAAGAATTGAAGTTTCTTCAGCAACTACTTTTCCGAATTTGTCGGCAATTAAACCGCGGATATAAGCAAGCATTTCCTGAGCCTGTGCGGTTGAAGCAGTTACGCCTGTGCCGATTGCCCAGATTGGTTCGTAAGCAATTGCCAGTTTTGAAAAGTCTTCAGCGCTGAGATTGAAAATTGTTTCGTCCAATTGATTTTTCACATAAGTATTTTGTTCATTGGCTTCGCGAATTGACAGGGCTTCACCACAACAATATATTGGAGTTAAGCCATTTGCCAAGGCAAGAGTGACTTTTTTATTCAACGTTTCGCTTGTTTCGCCATAATATTCGCGGCGTTCAGAATGACCAAGAATTACGTATTCTGCACCGGTTGATTTAACCATGGTTGCAGAAACTTCGCCGGTGAAAGCGCCTTTGGCTTCAGCAGCACAGTTTTGGGCAGCAACTCCAACAAGCTTGGTATCAACAGTATTAACAACACTGGTGATGTGTGTAAATGGAGTTCCGAGAACAACTACTACATTTTTTACACCTGATTTAGCTACTAATTCACTTACTGATTTTGCAAGTTCAACGCCTTCCTGAACGGTTGTATTGCATTTCCAGTTTCCGGCAACAATCTTTTTTCTCATTATGAATGGGTTTTAATCGTTTGATTGAAAATTTCCCCAAAAATAGAAAATCACATCTGAAGTACCTAACAAGCCTTTCAGTCAGACATTTTTATTAACCTTAGTTTAATGAGAATTCACTGTTGATGATATGATTTGGATCTGTCGATGAATTGTTTTTCATTTCATCGGAATTTAAAAACTGAATATAATTCATTGATACGCTTGTATCGAAAACAATATAAAAGAGTTTGCATTATACAATGTGCTTGCCAATTGCCTTAGGATTTGGAATTGTCGCTTTTAGAAACGTGAATGCCATATTTTTTCATTCTTCTGATTAAAGAATCGCGTGTGATTCCTAATACTTCGGCTGTTTTTTTTTGGTTGTAATTCTGTGCCTTTAATGCCATACGAATAATGTCCGATTCGTTTTCTTCCAGATTAAAGTTTATTTTCTCCTTTTGAGATTCAGCCCCAATGGAACTTTTAGTAAGAAAATCACTCGCTGACAATGATTCATTTTTACACAGAATAAGCGCCCGTTCTATCATGTTCCTTAATTCTCTTATGTTACCGGGGAAAGAATAATTTTTCAAATTTTCAATGGTTTCTTTTTCAATGCGTGGAATAGGTTTATTGAGCTTCCAGGCAAAGTCAGTGACAAAATGCCTCAGAAGTGGTTCAATATCTTCAATTCGTTCCCTCAAAGGTGGAATATGTATGTGAATCGTATTCAGCCGGTGAAGTAGATCAAGCCTGAATCTTTTTTCTTCAATCAGTTTGTCAATGTCGTGATTAGTGGCAGCAATAATTCTAAAATCAGTTGCAATAGGTTCTGTATCACCAACTCTTGTGATTGTTTTTTCTTCAATTGCTCGTAATATTTTGGCCTGAAGATTTATGGGCATATCCGCAATTTCGTCCAAGAACAAAGTTCCCTGGTCGCTGACTTCAAAAAATCCTCTTTTATCTGAAATGGCACCGGTAAATGATCCTTTTTTATGTCCAAAGAATTCACTTTCCAAGAGTGAATCCGTTATAGCGCTGCTATTTACTGCACAAAAAACATTGTCCTTTCGGCTACTTTCGTAATGAATGATCCGGGCAATATTCTCTTTTCCTGTTCCGCTTTCACCTGTTATTAAAACACTGGTATCCTTATATTTAGATGCGGTTAGGGCCATTTCAAGTATTTCCTTAATTTGTTTGCTCTCTCCAATAAAATCGCGTTTTATTTTATCCTGAAGGTTTTTCGAAATCAGGGAGTTTCGTTGTTCCAGGTTTTTTATTACGCGTTGAAGATCGAGAAACCTTTGAGTTCTTTGTATCGCAATTTGGATATCGGTATGTCGGAATGGTTTCTTCAGGTAATCAATAGCGCCGTTTCTCAAGGCCGTAATCACTGAGTCCATGTCACCATGTGCTGAGACAATAATTACCTCTAATTTTGGATATATCAGTTTGACCTCCTTCAGAATGTCAAGTCCACTTACACCTTTTAACCGAATGTCGAGGATAAGCAAATCAATATCGTGTTTTTTTAAAATCGACCGCCCTTTATGAACATTGTTGGCTGTGAATGAAATATATCCCTGATTCTGAAGGAATTCTTCTATCTCTTCAGTGAAATTCGTTTCATCGTCAATGACCAAAACTTTCAATCGTACATTTAATGGCGGATTGTCCGGTTTTCCGTTACTATTGAACATCATGGTAATGGTTTCTGTTAATTCTTGTTGATTGTACTGGTATTTTAATGAGGATCGATGTACCAATTTGTGGTGTGCTCTGGATTTCAATTTCTCCGCCTAATTCTTTTATTATAGCGTATGAAATTGATAATCCAAGGCCAGTGCCTTTCCCCGGAGGTTTTGTGGTGAAAAATGGATTCAATACTTTTTCAATATCTTCTGATTTAATGCCAATGCCATTGTCTTTTATTTCGATAATGATTTGTTTTTCAATTAATTTAGTAGATAGATCAATTTTCTTTTCGAAATTTTTGTAATTTTTTTTCTTCTTCTCTTCAATGGCGTCCTTCGCATTAATCAACATATTCAGGATAACTTGTTCAAACCTGTATGAATTTCCTTTCAAGGTTGGTACATTTTTATCAGGATTAAAAGTCAGTTTAATTTCTTTACGCAAAATTTGCTCCGAAATCATTGAAATACTGTTGCGGATACTTTTATTGATTTCAAAATTTGATTGAATAAAATCATCCTGATCTCTCGAAAAAGTCCTTACGTGATCAATAATCTTTTTAATTCTGGTGATGTTGGCGAATACTTTATTAATTTTGGTTTTCAGGTATGTTTCTGTAAGGGAATTGTTGTCAAGCAAAAACAGGATATTGTCGATAGAAAGTGAAATTGTATTCAATGGTTGGTTAATCTCGTGAGCCATTCCTGTCGCTAATTCTCCAATTCCGGCCATTCTTTCTGAGTGCCTCAATTGCTTTTCGAAATTTTTTCTTTCAGTAATATCTCTGATCACGGCCATAAATGCTTTTAATTCGCCTTTATTCCCTTTTATTTGCGACGCGCTTATTTCTCCTGTAAACACGGTCAAATCAATACGGTTCAATTTTATTTCATGATTCTGAACCATACCTTCCTGTGCTGTTCTTTGAAGTATTTTTATCAGTGTCCTTCTGGATTCTTTCGGAATGAAATGAATAAAATGCTTGCCTTCAAGATTCGTTCTATTGTTGTTCCCCAATAATTCAATGGCAATGTCAGAAGCTTCAATAATTTGTCCTCTCAGATCTGTTAAAATTATGCCATCAGGTGATGTTTTTAATAATGAATGATACAGTTCTTCAGATTCATATAAGGCTATCTGGGCTTCAACCCGATCTGTTACATCTACCATTGACAGTAAACATTTTTGATTTTCATCGATTAACGACCCTTCGAGGTGAACAAATACTGCTCTTCCATTAACTGGCTTCAGTTTTATTTCGCAACCTGAAATTGATTTATTTTCAAATACCTGAGTTAGGAAGTCATCCAGGTCAGGATGCATCTCTTCTGCTATGAATTCTTTAAAATCACGATCAATCAAATTAGTGGTTTCAATTCCAAAGAGTTTTACAGCCATCCGATTGATTTCAAGAATCCTGTTTCCTTTGTTTATAGTAAAGTATCCGGCAGGGGCAAAATCATATAATTTGATAAATTTTCTTCTCGATTCTTCAGTTTCAAATTGAGCTTTTCGAAGCACTTTGTTCTGTAATTCTATTTCGTCTTGCTTCCGTTCAAGCTCTATCTTTGACTTTTGAAGTGAATCGTTGCTGATAATAAGACTTCTTTTTTGTCGGTCCAATTCAAGAAAAATCTTTACTTTACTTATAAAAACGGTTTTATTAACGGGTTTTGTCAGGTAATCGATTGCTCCGGTATCATATCCTTTAAACATCTGGAATTCATCCGAAAAATAAGCTGTCAGGAAAATAATTGGCGCCAAATCACGGTCAGGCATATTTCGGATTCGAACAGCCAGTTCAAAACCATCCATTTCCGGCATTTGGATATCAAGGATATCCAGGGCAAAATCATTTTCCTTTATTAATTCTAATGCTTCCTTTCCGGAGTTTGCCATATAAACTTCGGCCTCCACATCTTTTAGAATTGTTTTTAAGAGCGAAAGATATAAGATGCTGTCATCAACGATTAAAATTTTAGATATTGGGTAATTCATTATTAGAGTACTCTTTACAAGTGTTTGAATTATAAGTAGGTTTGATTCAATTAAAGTCCCTGGTTGCCTTTGTTCCGGAGGTTTTTGATTTTATAAGTTTTCAAATATTTTTTGTGGGATCCTGAAAATAAACTTACTTCCCTTCCCTGGTTCGCTTTCTGCCCAAATTGATCCCTTGTGCATTTCAATAAAATCCTTGCATAGGATCAATCCCAGTCCGCTTCCTTTTTCATTAGCAGTCCCAGGAACAGACACTTGCTCGCCTATTTGGAAAAGTCTATTTAAGGTTTCATCATTCATACCCACGCCTGTATCTGAAACAATGACCTCAAGCTGATTCTCTGCTAAATCAGTATTTATTGATATTGTTCCTCCTGGATATGAATGTTTAATGGCATTGCTGATTAGGTTCTGAAATATAGTTGTTAACATATTAGCATCAGAATATATTTCCAGATTATCATCAATAGAATAGTCTATTTTAAGTTCTTTGAGTATTAATGCCGAATTCAATGTCTCAATAGCATTTTCAACAATTGGAATAAGTTTTTGCCTCCTGGGCTGAAATGTGATTTTTCCTGTTTGTGCTTTTGCCCATTCCAGCAGATTATCTAATAGTTTTAAAGTATTGTTTGCATTTTCTTCAATTAGTTTTAGATAACCCTTTCTGACAGAATCATCAAAATCATCGTATTGTTTACGCAAAAGATCGAGAAACCCAAGGATGCTATTAAATGGGCTTCGTAAATCGTGGGCAATAATTGTGAAGAATTTATCTTTGGTCTCGATCAATTCTTTTAGCCTGATTTTATTCTTTTTTAGAAATTGTGTCGTTTTTTTTCGTTTAGTAATGTCTTTGCAAACTCCGGAGTATCCAAAAATAATCTGATTCGAATCGTATATCGGACCACTTTTAATTTCAATCCATTTAGTCCTCCCATCTTTACAGACAGATTCTAATATCATTTTTTTAGGTCCTAATTTTTCCTTTAATAGTTTTTCTGATTGGTACTTTTTAATTTCTTTATAGGCAAGTCCTGAAGAATCAGAAGTAAGAAACAGAATAATATTCTGATTTATTAATTCTTCCTGTCGGTAACCTAACAGATTTTCAATTGCTGGGCTGACGTTGGTGAAATTTCCAAGTAAATCTATTGTCCAGAAAACATCTGTTGAATACTCAGTTATCACGTTGAACTTTTCTTCACTAAAACGTAATTGTTCTTCTGTTTTTTTTAGTTCTGTAATATCTTTTACTGAAATTTGAACTGCAGTGAAATCCTTAAATCTTGTTTGTGTCAGGGTAACTTCTGAATACAATTCAGTACCATCCAACCTTAACATTTTTTCTTCGAAGGTTGGTTCAATATGTCCCCTGGAAACAGAATCTATTCTTTGTCGAAATTTTTTTTTGGATTCCGGCGGAAGCATTTTGGTAATTGATTTACCAATAAATTGCATTTTTTTATTTCCTGAAAGTATCCGTTCCCAAGCAGGATTAATAAATGCAAATTTATTGTATTGACAAATGGCTATTCCCAGTGGAATAGATTCAATAAGGTTATTATACTGACCTTCCTTTAGCTTAAAGTTTTCTTCGTTGAGTTTATATTTTGTAATATCCTGAATGGTCCCATATGATCGTATTGGTTGGCCTTCCTTATTAAAATCAGTGTTGCAAATTTCATTAATCCATTTAATTCGTCCATCATTGAATTGCAATCGATAATTGATCTCTAAAGGCTTTGATGTTTTTTGTAATGTTTCATATGCCTGACTCTTTATTGAGCGGTCGTCAGGATGTACGACTTCCAGGAAGCTATTAAAATTTGCACCATATTTTCTGGAATCTAATTCTAAAATTTCAAAAATCCCATCCGACCATAAAAGCTGATTATACTCGTGATCGAGGAACCAACGAGCCATGTGTGCGCTGATTTGAGCTCTTTTTAAAAACTTCAAATGAATCTCTTCATCACGCGGATTAGCGTAAATTATTTCATAAGGTTCATGTATTTCTTTAAAACTTAATTTTCGGTCTTTTGCTGATAAAGATTTGGGTGCAAGTTTTTTCATGATAATGGGGATGGATTGATAGTTGGTTTAGACAAGAATCTGAGATCGGGGATTTCATCAAAAGGATTGTATTCTACTGTGTATTGGAAGGATAGTTGTTTTTTTTTATGATATACTGGAAAATGCGATAGATTATTTTTGAATCTTTGCATTGACTATTTTTTTTGTAAAAATGTAGTTGTTGTCATTTATGGTAATAAAAAATACACTGGTAGGATATTGAATCAATGACCACTCAGTGACACTCTCGAAAACTCTTTTTTTCAAAAGAATTTGACCTTTTGTATCCCGTATCTCAACAATAACACCACTATTAGGCATTTGGTCAATCTGAATTTTGATTTTACCTTCGGTTGGATTTGGAAATATTTTGTAATCTCCGGAAATGATATGTCGTCGATTAGTAACAGATAATTCAATCAGATATTCCTTAGAAGTTATACATTGAGATTGATCCAATGCCTTGGCAATAACTTTTATTAGTCCTGGCGAGGAAGTTGTTAATAGCCCATTACTATCAATGCTTGCTTTGCCAGTAATGTTCTCAACAATCCAACCTACATCCTGATTTGTCGCATTAGAAGGTGATACAATAGCTTTTAGATTGATTTTGGTTCCTATACCAATTATGGTGTCATTTTTTAAATTGTCGATAATTTGAATACTTTCGATGGGGATAAGCTGGTTTGAGATGGTGATAGTCAGTTCACCCTTGATTCCTGAACCATCGTTGGCCGTGGCAATGGCTTTCACCGTTCCATCTTTTTCAGCTGTCAGCAGTCCGGAAGCGCTGATTGAAGCCTTTCCGGTTTGATTAATTACCTCCCAAGACACCGATTTCGATGTTGCATCAGCGGGTAGGATTTCAGTTTGCATTTGAAGGGTTCCGTTGTCGGTTGTAATACTTGTTGCTCCGCTTTGAGCGCTGACCGATATTTTAGAGATAAGGTTTGTTGATAAAACCTGAACAACAGCTTGTGCAAATAGCGGTCCGATAGTCGCATTGGCTAATGTATTTGGGTGTGAATCATTCGAAGAGTGACTATATTCATAATCATATTTTAAACAATATTGTTTTCCATTGGTTGGCTTTTCATTCATTTCAGCAGCCAGGGAATAGAAATCAAAAATAAAAATATTGGAGTGTGGTTTCCCATCTTCAGTTAACCATTGGGTTTTTACCCATTTTACGAATTCATTAGCACGTGCTGCTACATCAGTTGAGGTTGCCAATCTATGTAAAGGGACTAAAGTCCAAACCATAAATTTTTTATCAGGCATTCCGTCCATTAAAGTGCGAAGTGCCCTATATTGTAGCTTGTAGTTTTCAAGAGATTTCCTGTTTGATTTAACATCGGGCTTTCCTGTGTCGGACGCAATATCTGCACCTGGATAACAATGCTTGAATATAACCAACCCATAATTACTGGCGATGGAAGCCAAACATTCAACATCCAAATCGTTGTTGTTACAACTATTATCTACCCATAGTTTCCAATAGTCGTAGGGATAATTTTCCCATGGCCAGGGAGTATTGGGATATGTCCGGATAGTAATTTGAAAATTTGTACCATTAGTCGAATTATAAGTCTTCACCCAATCAGCAACTTTTCCTTGTGAATAAAGATTTGTTCCGGTTGAATGAACCAGGAAAATAGCCTTGTTTTTCTGGGGAAAAACTACTCCGTATGAAAAGCATAGTAAAAGGATAATGATAATTGCTTTCATAAATATTTGTATTTTGATGGAATGGGTTCAAAAAGTTATTGAAATATCTGTTTATTACTAATGTAAAGAGAGAAGATATCGCGTACCTCCTCTCTTTAATGATAAAATCTTGAATGTATTGGTTTTATATTCTTATAAGATAATGAAATATCTCTTCAAATCATTAAAAATTATAACGACTAAACCAGCCCCATCGGTTAGATCCAAATGCCTTTTCAAATGAAATACTCGATTGCATTGGCAAAGAAAAGGTATGTGTAGTTGCAGTTGTGTGATTTTTAAAAGGGAAGTTTGGATAATTCGGACAACCTCCTGGTGGGGCATAACTTTGGAGGCCCTGCATAGTACCAACATATAAATAAGTATGAGTGAGTTTTAAACCACCATAAGCTTCCACAGTAATAAGTAAATTCGTCTCATTGTCAGTTACAGAAACTTTCCCCGGATTAGTACCATTCCAGCGAATAAGTGGATATACCTCACCTTTTTGATAGATATTGGTACCTAAAATACTACACCATTGAGTAGAAGCGCTAAAAGGAGTTCCTTCAGATGCAGCCCAACTGCCATCATTAAACCATGATTTAACGGTAATAAGCGGTTTGTAGGTACAATTCGCCCATGCAGTTTCTTCTTGTTGGCCGTTTTTCACTACTGCATGTGCAGCAATAGTGTAGGAGTCATCATCATTCATATTATTATTAAAGACTGATAATGGTATGGTAATAGTCGTTATACCATTTGAATTGATGGCAGGATAA
Source organism: Bacteroidota bacterium (assembly GCA_030684645.1). Taxonomy (GTDB): domain Bacteria; phylum Bacteroidota; class Bacteroidia; order Bacteroidales; family Prolixibacteraceae; genus Aquipluma. The sequence goes on from JAUXUF010000300.1 coordinate 18,294, forward strand.
TTGCTTGAGGGATAAGGGAATTTTCCGATCTGAATAGCCTTATTATTTCTAGGTAAATTTCCCTGGCTACCAACATATAAATGTACTTCAGATAAGGTCCAACCATTTTGGGCTAAAAATTCAACAACCAGATTTCCATTACTATGTGAGTAAATGACTTTTCCGGCAATGGGTAATATGTGTTGGCCGGCAATAAGATCACATATCATGTCGTCAGGTTGGGGAATTGCAGCACTTTTAAGTGTTAAATTAGTAGAACTATCAGATTCAGGATTCTTTAAAGGTTCCTCTTTTGAACAAGAACTAACAAAAATGCCTAACAAAAGAGCAAATAATGTTACCAGTTGCCTAAATTTCAGTTTTGTTTTCATAATGATAAAATTTTTAGATTGAAAAAATGACAAACTCAAAATAACTCGTGTGAGCTGATATGAACTTTTTTTTTTTGTTCTATAACGGATAGTGTGGGTAAATATATTTAACATTAGTAACATTTTAAAACTTAGTTTATGGCAGGTTGAATTGGTATAAAACCTTATTTGCCAAATAAACCTTAGTAGAATTAGGAGGTGCAAGAATGTTTGACCTTATTACATTATTGATTTACAGATAGATCAATAAGGTTTAACCTGAGTTGTGATTATGATTTCTGGGTGTACGACAAAATTCCCTTTTTAGTGTTTTTTCGTGATTTCGTGCCTTGGTAGCTAAAAAAAACTTGACACGAAGAAGAACTGTGATTGGATATTTTATCCTGTCAGGGATTCAAGGTCGGTAAAAATCATTAATAGAGCAA
>JAUXUF010000034.1 GCA_030684645.1 Bacteroidota bacterium
TACTGCACGCCACAACTCAGTTTATGCAGCCAACACGGATGTGAAAATTACAGATCCGTTTAATTTTGCCAATCCTAATTTTCAGCCTGCCAGCGATTCACCGGTACAGAATTCTTCCTATTGGGTTGCAACAGCAGTAAACCCAATGGTGATTTCAAATCAGACAAACCTGGTCAATTATCCGAATCCTTTCAGTGGAAGTACCACAATTGAACTTCAGATCGAAAATGCAACCTTTGTACGGATTTTTGTAACTGACATGGCAGGACGCACCGTTTCAAATCTTCAGGAAGGAAATCTGACCGAAGGGAAACACCAGTTTGTGTTTGATGGTTCATCGCTTCCAAAAGGCTTGTATATTGCAAAAGTAATCACGAATGACTCTCAGAAAGCGGTAAAAATGCTTTCCAGATAAAGAATAAAAAATAAAGAATAAGTTGAAGAGCTTCATCGGTGAATAACTGGTGAAGCTCTTTTAAATCACTAATTTTACTGGCAGTTTTTACTCTCAGGAATAGCTAAAGAATGACACCATGAAGAAACTTGGTTTGTTAATCGTACTGATCGGCTTGTTGTCGCTGGTGACCAAAGCTCAGGAGTTAAAAGAAATGAACGGCATTTATTATGCCGACAGTGTGGCATATACCGGGAAATACGAAACTCATTTTCCGAATGGCAAAACTAAAATTGAAATGAACCTGGAGAACGGGATGAAGAACGGAACCGTGAATGTTTATTTCGAAAATGGCCAGTTGAATGAAGTCCGATCGTATAAAGACAATCTGATGCATGGTTCGTGGATTACTTACAACGAACAAAAAGTTTTGATCGGTCTTGCCAATTACAAGGATGGTTTGAAACACGGCACCTGGATGATTTGGGATGCCAATGGGAACCTGCTTTACGAGCTGCATTATAATCTGGGTGAAAAAGTTGGCATTTGGCGCAACTTTGGTAAGAACGGAGAAATCATCAGCGAACGTGAATATCCGGAGAAGCCGAAGGATAAATAATCAGGAATGTCATTAATCCATTTGTTGTTTGGTGCAGTTTATAACTTGTCATCTAACTTGCTGTTGACATTTGGAGCTCTTTTTAAATCTGTAATAAATATTTAATCGAATTTTAACCAGGCTGTAATTGAGCCGGAGTATTTTTGACATTGTAATTAAAGCACAAAATCAAAAACTATGAAACGATTAATGTTTGCAGTGATGGTAGCCCTGGTTTCTACTTCAGCGTTTGCTGAAAAAACTGAGTCAAAAGCGGAAACCAAAACAGAGTTAAAAGCAGAAGCAACAGTACTTTCATTAAGCGGAAACGTTATCGACGAAGTTTCAGGGGAAGCCCTGGTTGGCGTTGAAGTGAAAGTTGATGGTTCAGACCTGAAAACATATACTGATTTTGATGGCCATTTTGTCATTGATAACCTGAAAACAGGTCAGGTGAAACTGGTTACAAGTTATACTTCTTATGCCAAAAATGAGAAATCATTTCAGGTAAATTTGAATTCCAACCAAGTGAAAATTGAGCTGCAAGCCTCTAATTAAAAGGTTTGTATTACTTATAGCTTTATTTATACTCAAGATTGAAACCTCTTCTTTAAGCCGGAAGGGGTTTTTGTCATATACAACAAATTATTTGCTGCTTCTTCCCGTGATGTTCTGCTTCCTTTCAACTCTTCAGTAATTGATTCATCCGGTTTTTATCCAGGATTTTGATATATCGGCGGTCGGTTTCAATCAGGCCTTCCTGGCTCATTTCGCCGAGGGCACGTGCCAGCGAAGGGCGGGTAACTCCAAACATTTCGGCCAGTTGCCCCTGAGATTGAGGAATTTCAACCGTATGCAGCCGGTCGCCAGCCATTTCGAGCAGATAATGTGCAATTTTTTGTCGGATGGTTTTAAAAGAAAGGAATTTCAGTTTCTGTGACAGAAACTGTGCACGACTCGAAATCGTATTCAGGTAATTATTCAGAATCAGTGAATTTAACTGAAGCAGTTTTACAAATTCAGGTTTCGGAACCGACACAATTTCCACCTCTGTATTGGCCGACACAGTAACCGGAAACCGGTTTTCCTTTCCGAATAAAAAAGCGGTAGCCAATGGCCGGGGCGCTTCAATGTCTTCTATCTTAATTGTTTTTCCTGAATAGTCATTCATTTCGGCTTTTACGCTGCCCCGCTGTATAATGAGCAGACGGTCGCAGATCTCACCACCGATCGTGATCAGTTCGTTCTTCTGGTAGGTCTTAACCTGATAGTGAATCTGGCCGAACAAGTGCAGAAGTTCGTCAGGAGAAATGCCTCTGAAAATGGGCGATTGGCAAAGTATTTCGGACTGGATCATAAAAGTTTCTTCGGTTTGTAACATTTGATACATTTACAAGAACCAATTGGTTGTAGTTTTGTTCCGGAAAAATACTAAAAATATGATACGCGAAATTGTAAATATCGACGAAGAAAAATGTAACGGATGTGGTGTTTGTGTTCCAAACTGCCACGAAGGTGCGCTACAAATTATAGATGGAAAAGCCAGGCTCATTAGCGAATTGATGTGTGACGGATTGGGAGCCTGCCTTGGCCATTGCCCTGAGGGCGCCATTACCATCGAAAAACGGGAGGCCGACGAATACGACGAAGTTTTAGTGGTTCAACAAATTATACCGAAAGGTATCAATACGCTGGTTGCCCACATGAAACACCTGAAAGAACATGGCGAAACCGTATTTCTGAAGCAGGCAGTCGGTTATCTGAAAATGCACGCCAGTGAAATTCCGTTCAGTATTGATGCCGTTATTTCTGAAGTTCATTCAACCAAAGTTGAACAATCAGGCTGTGCCAGTGGTGGTTGTCCAGGTTCGCAAGCGGTAAGTTTCGAGCCTCAAAATCTTCGTTTTGCCCCGGCAGCAGTTACAACCGAAACGCCATCGGCCCTGCGTCAGTGGCCGGTTCAGATGCATCTGATCAATCCGGCTGCATCAAGCTTTCAGGGAACCGATCTGCTTTTGGCAGCAGACTGTGTCGCTTTCAGTTTAGGAAATTTCCACACCAAACATTTGGCCGGAAAATCACTGGTTATCGCCTGCCCAAAACTGGATCAGGGCAAAGAGATTTACATAGAGAAAATTCGCCGCCTGATCGATGAAGCCCGGGTGAATACCATTACTATTATGATGATGGAAGTTCCGTGCTGCGGAGGTTTGTCGCAACTGGTGCGGTTGGGGGCTGTTCAGGCAACACGAAAAGTGCCTGTAAAAGAAATCATCGTCAGCATCAAAGGCGAAATTCTGGAAGAGAAATGGGTATAAGTCAGTTTCGGGTTTCGGATTCCGGATTCCGGGTCAAACGCTGACTGGATAAAATTTCGGAAGCGTCCAAATTATCCCCTTGAACCATGAGTATTTTACTTGATGGAAGTTTAGCTTTAATCTGTTCCATCAAAACGGTTTTACCTGCTCGCCTGGCGCCAAGTAGTCCAACTACCCTGCCAGGGCCTCAATGACTCGATTATGTTTTTTCTAGATAACGTTTCAGCATTGCCCTCTGTATTAGTGGTAATTCAGGGAATATACTTCTCAAATTTAGCTGAATTTAAGGACTTTAAAGTCAAAATTGAAAAGATATTTCTTGCCACAGTGCAGTTGTGCGTTAAGGCTTATTCTGAAAGGCTACCCGAAACGGGTTGAACAGTACACAATTCTGATTATTAATTTTAATCGACAATTCATTGAATATTAATCCTTTTGTAATGGAATAGAAGCTACTTGCACAAGATTTTAAGCAATATGCTTTATGCAGGAAGAAATCCGATTATTAGATATCTCAGTTATTTCAGACGTACATCTGGCAACCATTGCCAGTAAAGCCAAATCCCTTCTCAAATATTTAAAATCAATCCAACCCAAAATGCTGGTTTTGAATGGCGACTTCATTGATTCGTGGCGGTTTAGCCGGAATTATTTTCCAAAAGCCCATTTGAAAGTGATCCGTCAATTGGTGAAAATGATCGAAAAAGGCGTTCAGGTGGTTTACATTACCGGCAATCATGACGATGTTTTCCGAAAGTTCAATAATACCAGGCTGGGTAATTTCAGCATTGTCAATCAGCTTGAACTGACCGTTGGAAACCGGAAAACATGGATTTTTCATGGTGATGTTTTCGATCATATCATTCATCATTCGCCCTGGCTGGCTAAATTCGGTGCAGCAGCTTACGGATTTCTTACGGTAATTAATAAAATACTGAATTCCATCTTGAGAATCTTCGGAGGAAAGGATATGATTCTTTATAAATCGATGAAGGACCGAATATTGAAAGAAAAAAAGGTGCTGACCAATTTTGAACTGGCCATTGCCAATGCTGCGCGCAGTAAAAATATTGATCTGGTTATTTGCGGCCATACCCATATTCCGGCTGATAAAACCATTACTACCGAAAAAGGAACAGTCAGGTATATCAACTGCGGCGACTGGGTTGAACATTTTTCGGCAGCCGAGTGTATCGAAGGAAACTGGTCGCTAAATTATTTCGTCTCTGATACAGAGGAGGAATCCGAATTGCCTGGTGATGAACTTTATATTCCGGATAAGAATCAATTGTACCGCTCAATTCTGGAGGAAATGAAAGTTCCATATTACTTCTAGACCAAGCCAATACCCCATCCTAAATCAAAGCTTATGAAGATTCTTTATGCCATTCAAGGAACCGGAAACGGACATCTGGCCAGGGCTACTGAAATAGTCCCGCTCCTGAAATCGATGGCTGATACCGATGTTTTGGTAAGTGGCACACAGTCCGAATTAAAAGTACCTTTTCAGATTGATTATCACTTCTCCGGAATGAGTTTTATAGTGGGACAAAATGGGGGAATCGACCTATTAAAGACCATCCAAAGGATGCCTGTAAAGAAGTTTTTGCGTGATATCAAAAGCCTTCCGGTCAAACAGTACGATTTGGTTATCAGCGATTTCGAACCTGTATCTGCCTGGGCTTGCCAGCTTCGGAAAAAAACCTGCGTTGGGCTCAGTCATCAGAATGCAGTTTTGCATACCTCAGCTCCACGACCCGAATATAACGATCTGATCGGCAAACTCATTCTGAAAAAATATGCACCGGCAACCTTCAGCTATGGCTTCAACTTTAAAGCAAGTCCATCTGATGTTTTTCCACCGGTTATTCGTCCTGCCATCCGAAATGCTGATGCTACTGTAAAACCACACTATACAGTATATCTTCCGGCATACGGCGATCAGCAAATTCAGGATGTATTAATTAAAATTCCGGAAATTGAATGGGAAGTATTCTCCAGACATTTAAAAGTGGAATATAGGGTTGAAAATGTTCATTTTCAACCGGTTTCACTTGATGTTTATGCCGAAAGTTTCCAGAGTTGCACCGGATTGATTTGCAATGCAGGATTTGAAGGACCGGCAGAAGCGCTATTTCTCGGCAAAAAGCTCTGTGTCATCCCGATGAAAGGTCAATATGAACAACATTGTAATGCTGCCTACCTGAAATCGATGGGCATAAAAGTGCTGGATCATTTCACGAATTCCGAAACTGAACTGGCAGAATGGATTCATAATTCAACATCACTTCAGATTAAATTTCCTGATCTAACCTGCGAAATACTTGATACCATACTGAAAAAGCATGGCTCTTGCTAAAGAACTTCCAAAATCATGAAATTGTGTTTTCTGTCTGTCGTTTTTGATAAAGTTCTCACTTTATCCTGATCGGACAAAACACGAGGTTTTTTTTAACAAAATTTTGGTTCAGAAACATCCTTTTTAGAACATTTTTCTTCCTTGTAAAGAAATATTCATTTTCAAACAATTTATTAACTGCTGATTACCTATTACTTATGAATTAATTGAAAAATATTTCAATTAATTTTAGTACTTTGTGTTGCATAGTTCCATTTAATATTCATATATTTGTAAAGCCAATAACAGTGTAAGAAAAGGTAGGAGTTAAAAAAAAGTTCCTTGCAAGTGTAATGAAAGCAAAAACTGATCGTCATATTAACAGAAAAACAAGAAAACATGTTCAGAAAACAATTCAGAATCAAAACTCAAAGTCATGAAAACAACAAACATTGCTCAGAAAACAGGAAGTTCACTTTTTAAAACCTTTGCAGTTGTAGTGAGTTTGGTTTTTATCGGTATGTCCACAAATGTCAATGGATTTTGGAGTCCTTTACTGGTAGATAATGCTATGGATAAAACAAAACTTGTGGCGATTAACCAGGAAACTGATGCACTTCAAACTATCGCATTTTTGAAACCTGCTTCTCATTCAATGGAAGCCACCGGCACCACCAACGCTTTCTATATCGAACCGGCCCGGGATAAAAGCCTCGAAATCGAAAGCTGGATGACAGATGAATCGATATGGGAAAATTAGAATGGATGGGATGGAAAAATAAATAGAACGAAATTTTAGGAGGAAAAACAATGAATCTGGACAATACAAAAGCTCAAATGCGCAAAGGCGTTCTCGAATACTGCATTCTGCTGGTAATCGACGGGAAACCTTTATATGCAAGCGACATCATCGAGGAATTGAAAGAGTCGAAGATGATCGTGGTGGAAGGAACACTTTATCCGCTGCTTACCCGCCTGAAAAACGACGGACTACTTGCCTACAAATGGGAAGAATCGACACAGGGACCTCCCCGGAAATACTATGAAACGACCGAAGAAGGCAGAAATTTCCTCAGCGAAATGGGCGCTTCGTGGGACGAATTGGTTCAGGCAGTCCGGATGATCAAGGAACATAAATAGATCCTTTCCAGTATAAAGAAAACAAATCGGAAAATATTCAGACATGAAAAAGACATTTACAATAAACATCAGCGGGAGCGTTTTTCACATCGACGATGATGCCTTCGAAAAACTCCAGAAATACTTACAAATGTTGAACCGACATTTCGGTGTCGCAATGGAAGGTCAGGAAATCCTCCAGGATATTGAAGCGCGTATTGCCGAACTGTTCATCGAAAAAACCAGCAATAAAAGTGAAGTGATCACCGATATCATGGTTGACGAAGTAATTGCCCGAATGGGTAAACCTGAAGATTTTATGGAGCCGGACGAAGAAACAGCTTCAGCAAGAGCTCAGGCCGAAAAAACAGTTCAGGAAGGAGAGCAAAATCTTCGCCGCCGCTTGTACCGCGATGGCGATAACCGTGTTCTGGGAGGAGTTTGTTCCGGAATGGGCGCTTATTTCAACCTCGACATGGTGATTCTCCGCGTACTTTTTGTGCTCGCGTTCTTCCTGAGCGCCGGAACTGCATTTCTTGTTTATATCGTTTTATGGATTGCCGTACCGAAAGCAAAAACTACGGCTCAAAGGCTCGAAATGAAAGGGAAGGAAGCGACCGTTTCGAACATCGAAAAATCGATCAGGGAAGAAGTGAATGAAGTGGGCGAAAATTACAATAAGTTCATGAATTCTCCGGTCAATGATAAAGGACAAACCCGCACAGAGCGGTTTGGCGATATGGTGAACAGCATTTTCCGGGTTGTCCTTCGAATTGTGGTACTCGTTTTTGGCGCATTCCTTATTATCGGCGGTATTGTAGGACTCGTTGGATTTGTAACTTCAATGGCTGTTGGTCACTCCTTTATGCATGGAACCCCTTGGAACTTCGGGTGGAATTCAGACGTTGATCTGTCAGCCTTACTCAGCAACTTTGTAAGTCCCGGAGCCTATACTATTTCAATGATTTCGATTTTGTTACTGGTTGGCATACCAATTTTACTCCTCCTGTTCATCGGCACAAAGCTGTTGTTCCGGTATAAAACGAACAATAAACTAATCGGGTTGGGGACTTTTGGACTTTGGCTTGCTGCATTGTTGGTTTTAATTGTTGTCAGTGTAAATCAGGTGGGTAATTTCGGAAAACAAACCAGCCAGACGGTCACCCAAAAGGTGGATTGCACCCAATGCAAAACTCTTAGTCTGGAAATAACCGAGGATCTATATGAATCGCTAATTGACAATCAAATCTCGCTCGACCGGATGAAAATTGCCATGATAAACGGAAAAGAAAGAGTATTGGGCCATCCACGATTTACCATTGAAAAGAGCAGTACCGGTGAGTATTTGCTCCTGATTAAAAAACGTGCCCGCGGCAGCAATACTGAAGATGCACAAAGAAACGTGGAACAGATTGAATATAATTTTGCACAGAAAGATTCAACCCTGCTTTTTGATCCTTATTATTTCCTGAAAGACAATGCCAAATGGCGCGAACAGGAAGTTTCGATGATTCTGAAGGTTCCTGAAGGGAAATCGATCTACCTGGGTGAAAAGATGGCCGGGATTATTTACGATATCGAAAATACTGAAAACATGTGGGATGGCGACATGGTCGGGAAAACCTGGACCATGACTGCGAATGGACTTGCCCCGAAACAAGCGTTAGCGCCTGCAAGAAAATAAATTTACGTTTAAAAATACAGATTTCCTGAAAAGGGATCGGAAAGATGCGATTTCAAAACCTTTCTTACCGCAGAGTTCCGCAGAGAAAACGCAGAGAGCCGCACACCTTCCAAATAGGTTAGCTTTGCGGCTCTCTGCGTTTTTGCTTTGCGTTGATTGTGATAATTGTGGATTTTTGATTCATCGGATTCCGTTTCATCATGGGATTCAATTTTGTTATAAATGAAATTTAACCAACATTTAACGCAGGGACTCATCTGATAATTTTTCCTTAAAAATGATGACAGAAGCAAATATTTTATACTATATTCGCAAGCTTTTTTAGAAAGAAGAACAAGCCTATCTGGCTTATTTTTAACCAAATACAGTTAACCGGGAAAGCAGGGTAATAAGATCAAAAAAAAACAGAAATGAAAAAAACAGATTTATTAAAAGAAACCATTGAACACATCGACATTAAGTCTTTTGATTCAACGCCTATTATTGACGCCATGCGTAAAATGTCGTTCACCTCGCGCGATACCGCCAGTGCAACTGACATTTTGCTGAAAATGGTGAGCAATACTGAATGTACCAACATTTTGACCCTTGCCGGAAGTACCAGCGCTGCAGGTTGTATGCAGGTTTATGTCGAAATGGTTAAAAATAACATGATCGATGTAATTGTTGCCACCGGAGCATCCATCATCGACATGGATTTTTTCGAAGCGCTTGGCCATAAACACTATCGCGGATCAACCGAAATTAACGACGGAATCCTGCGCGATCTGTACATTGATCGTATTTATGACACTTTCATCGATGAAGAAGAATTGCAGAATTGCGACAGTACGATTAAAGAAATTACGGATTCATTGGAGAAACGGCCCTATTCATCGCGCGAATTCATCAAAGAGATGGGAAAATGGCTGACTGTAAATTCAGTAAAAAAAGATAACCTGATTCAGGTCTGTTACGAGAATAATGTTCCAATTTTCTGCCCGGCCTTCTCCGACTCAAGCGCCGGTTTTGGTTTGGCTAAACATCAGTGGGAAAATCCCGAAAAGCATGTTTCGATCGACTCAGTTGCTGACTTCCTCGAACTGACTAAAATCAAGATGGCTGCCGGTGTAACCGGTTTGTTCATGATTGGAGGCGGCGTACCTAAAAACTTTGCTCAGGATACTGTTGTTTGCGCCGAAATTTTAGGAAAGGAAGTTCCGATGCACCAATATGCCGTTCAAATTACGGTTGCTGATGTTCGTGACGGAGCTTGTTCTTCATCAACCCTGAAAGAAGCCAGCTCATGGGGCAAAGTTCAGGTCACCGACGAGCAAATGGTTTATGCCGAAGCTACTTCTGTTCTTCCGCTTATGGTTAGCTATGTTTACCATGAAGGAGCCTGGAAACACCGCGAAGCTAAAAACTGGAGCAATTTGTTCGATAAATAAACAAACGAATATATGATCATGAAACTCCTCAGGAATTCCAATTCCTGAATCTTTGACTGTAACACAACGGCTATGATTAAACGGTTTGGCATTACGGTACTCTTCTTTAATACGTTCAGGAAGGTCACTGGCTTCAATCATGGAAATCGATTTCTCACTCAGCCAAAAACTGACACGAAAGGTGTCTTTTTGAACACCAATCCAGTAAATGGTATTTTTCTTCCGGAGAGCCCGGTATAACCAGCTTTTGCCATCATTATAAAATCTCCATTCTTCGGTGATACCAAAATGGTTTTCATACAGATAATCAACAATCTGTTGCCAGTAAACACTGTTTTCTCCAATAATCGAAAACACCAATTCTTCGCTGGGTTGAACATTTGGATCGATTAATATAATGGGTTCCATAGATGTGTGAGTTTTTGATTTTTGGTAGCTCAGGAACAAATTAACGGAAGTAAACTGAAAGCAAAGTGGCTAAAATTGAGAAATCAGAGTATTTTGCTTTTGATACTTACCGGATTGTAAACAATTTTAAAATATTTTCGTTTATTTTGAGCACGAGAATTACCGATTAGCATGAATGAAAAAATGAGCAAGATATTTTCACTTTCGATTTCGGAAAGTAAATATTTTAACGACAAGCAAGATAAGATTGAAATAGTGGGTTGTCCGCGAGGAGGGAAAGACTGCGTGGTACACCTTTCGGCAATTAATAAAAGTTTTCTTGCATCAAGCAGAACCATGCGAAATAAGGAATATGCCAGGTCGATTGAAGCATTAAAAGATGCTTTTTATAAAACCGATGAATTACAGGACTCTTCCTGCCTCAAATGTGCCGAGCTTTTTCGCTCGACCATCACACAATCTTTAGAAAATATTCACGTGGATCTGCAAAAAATGACTGGTGGTTTATTCTTTCGCAAACGCTATCAATATAGTTATGCACTTGCAACCACTGCATTAGAGGAATTTAAAAAGAAAATATAAGGCCCATTTCCCAGCAAACAAAAATCCCCGCCATTAAACCAATGACGGGGATTTTTAATTCAGGGTTGTATTACAGAATCAACATGGCATCGCCATAGGTCCCGAAACGGTATTGTTCTTTAATTGCTTCTTTGTAGGCTTTCATCAGGTTGTCGTATCCGGCAAAACCGGCCACCATCATCTGAAGGGTTGAGAGTGGTAAATGGAAGTTGCTGATCATCCGGTTGGCCACACTAAATTCATATGGAGGAAAGATAAACTTGTTGGTCCAGCCTTCAAAAGGTTTTAAATGGCCCTGTGTGGACACTGAACTTTCAATCGTTCGCATCACTGTTGTTCCCACAGCACAAATATTCTTTTTGGCATCTCTAGCAGTATTTACAATCTTGCAGGCTTCTTCCGAAATCCAGATTTGCTCCGAATCCATTTTATGTTTGGTCAGGTCTTCCACATCAACGCTCCTGAAATTTCCAAGCCCTACATGAAGGGTAACATAGCCAAATTTCACACCGCTGATTTCGAGACGTTTCATCAGCTCGCGGCTGAAATGTAGTCCGGCTGTAGGGGCAGCAACGGCACCTTCGTGTTTGGCAAAAATGGTTTGGTAACGGTCTTTATCTTCAGGGGTAACCGAACGTTTGATGAATTTAGGCAGGGGAGTTTTCCCCAGTCCATACAGTGTTTTTTTGAAATCATCATATGGCCCGTCAAACAAGAACCGGAGCGTACGGCCACGCGAGGTCGTGTTGTCAATTACTTCAGCCACCAACAAATCGTCTTCACCGAAATACAGTTTATTTCCGATACGGATTTTGCGTGCCGGATCAACCAACACATCCCAAAGGCGCTGTTCACGGTTAAGTTCACGGAGCAGAAAGACTTCAATTTCAGCGCCTGTTTTTTCCTTATTCCCATACAACCGGGCAGGAAATACTTTGGTGTCGTTGAAAATTAAAACATCCTCATCTCCAAAATAATCAACGATATCCTTAAAAACCCGGTGTTCAATTTTTCCGGTTGCACGATGTAAAACCATTAATTTTGACTCATCCCTGTTAGCGGCAGGATGCAAGGCAATTAATTCTTCCGGCAAATCGTATTTAAACTTCGATAATTTCATCCTATATGTGTTTTAATTTATTAAATCGTTGAAAACATAGATTTGATTATTGTCTTTAACCACCTTATCAGAACCTCGTTCTACGGATCATTGTTCAATTAGTTCCCGTCTGTTTTAGCTTTTCCATAAAATCATACAGTTCCCAGGCTTCTTCCACTTTCATTTCACCGATTTGAGTCCGGCGTAAACCAGTCAGATAAGCCCCGCTTCTGAGCGCTAAACCCAAATCCCTTGCCAATGACCGAATATACGTTCCCTTGCTGCAGACAACTCTTAATACGATTTCGTCGATAGAAAAGTTAAGAAGCTCCAATTCATAAATGGTAATTTTTTTAGCCTCAAGAACAATATCGTTGCCTTTTCTCGCATGCAGGTAAGCCCGTTTCCCTTCGACTTTAACTGCACTGAACAAAGGCGGGACCTGATCGATCAAGCCAATAAAATTTCCCAGCGTTTGATTTACCAGTTCACGCGAGAGATGATCGGTTGGAAAAGCCTCATTCTCTTCTGTTTCCAAATCATACGATGGCGTTGTTGCGCCCAATTTTAAGGTAGCAATATATTCTTTTTTCTTTGCCTGAATTAAATCAATCTTTTTGGTCTCTTTCCCGGTACAGATAATCAAAAGCCCTGTAGCTTTGGGATCGAGCGTACCGGCATGTCCCACCTTCAGTTTTTTAACTCCTGTTTCACGGCAAAGAAAATTACGCAGCTTCCTGACCAGGTCAAATGATGTCCAATCCAATTCTTTGTCAAAAAGAAGAATCTCTCCTTTTTGAAAATCATACTCTTCAATGGATCTTCCCATCCTGAAACGCTTAAAATAAGTGATTTGTTAACCGATTGTTATTTCTCTGATTTTGGTTTTTTCATGATGGCGTAAATCTCGAAAAGGAAGCCAAAAAGGACAACCATTGGCGCCAGGGTGATTCTCCTGAAGCTAAAAATTTCAGGATTAAAAACTGCCGGACTACTACTCTTTCCGCCAACCATCAACAGAAAACCGACCACAATGATCACAAAACCAATAACCAGTAATTTTAAGTTCTCTTTGCCCAGGGCAAATCCTTCCATCTGATCGAGATATTTCTTTGCCATTTTGTAAAAAAATTTTTTGTAAAGTTAGCTGAAAAGTTAATAGAACAACTCATCAAATTTTAACCGGATGAATTTATTGACTGCCAGGTAGGTTGAACTCCATGAAATCAGCACTCCCAACGCAAGGTCGATCACAAAAACCAATCCGAATATTTTAAAATCATCCAAATCTATAATTCCGGTAAGTTCCTGAGCATAGGACATCATCAGCACAAAAAGAAGGAAATTGGCTGCAAGCGCCCCAACAATTCCATACCATATACTTCGTTTCACAAAAGGAGCACGGATGAATCGATCAGTGGCCCCAACCAACAGCATGGTATTGATAATGAATCGTTGTGAATAGATCGAGATCCGGATGGTGTTGTTGATTAGTGCAGAAAAGATGAATAGTAACAAGGCTGAAAAGAAGATCAGCACAATCCCGATTTTCTTTACATTTTCATTAATGAGATTAACCATGTCGCGTTGGTATGAAACCTCTTTTACCTGGGGGTATTCCAAAAACTTCTTTTCCAGAACGACCAGCTTTTCAGGGGTAGCATAATCTGCCATCAGTTTTACATCAACCGACGAAAGCAATGGATTATATCCTAAGAATCCTGTAAAATCTTCACCCAAATCTTTTCTCAGCCTTTCAGCTGCTGTTTCCTTATCGATGTATTCCACCGACTTTACAAAATCTGTTGCCTTCAGCGCTTTCTGCAAGGCTGCAATTTCTGCTTCCGGTACATCTTCATTCAAAACCAAGGTAAATCCAATGTTCTCGCGGACATATTTGGCCAATCGTTCCGCATTAAGCAAAACAACTCCCAATATACCGATCAGGAATAAAATCATTGAAATACTGATGGTTGAAGTCAGATAGGATCTGACAATCCGTTTTTTAAGCTTTTGAGGCTGTACTTTGCCTGCCATTATTCCTATTTTTTTAATTTAAAGACATAGATGAGGTATCCGCCCATCACCAGAAGCAGCAAGATCGAACTGACCATCGAAACTTTATTCCCCAGATAATAGGATTGTGGCTCAAACTTAAATTCAATCTGATGTTTTCCGGCCGGAATGACCATAGCCCGCAAAACAAAATCAGCCTGAACATGTTCAGTTTCCTTGCCGTCAACGAAACTTTTCCACCCTTTCGGATAATAGATTTCAGAGAAAACAGCCAACTGCACAGTACTGTTTACTGTTGCTTCATATTTCAGATAATTGGGTTGATATTCGGTCAGTTTGATTTCACCTTCTCCTGAACCAGAGCGATATCCTCCCAATTCCTTTTCAAAACTTTTATTGATGATGGCTATCGATCGAGGATCCAGATTTTTCAGCGAAGTCACTTCCTCATCAGCCTTATCAACCAGCTTAACATCTTTCACCAGCCAGGCATTTCCCAACGCGTGCGAATTAACGAGTGGCGGACTGTTCAGGTCGTAAATGAAATATTTGGTATTGAGCATGTTGATTACGGGCAACGTAT
The DNA here is from genome assembly GCA_030684645.1 of Bacteroidota bacterium. Lineage (GTDB taxonomy): Bacteria > Bacteroidota > Bacteroidia > Bacteroidales > Prolixibacteraceae > Aquipluma. The sequence goes on from JAUXUF010000034.1 coordinate 14,570, forward strand.
TCATTACTGAATCAATCGGCTCAGGCTTTTTGAATGCTGCAATCAAGCGCTGCATTTCAGGTTGGATGCCATAAGTAATCAGTTCGTTGTAACGTTTCATCTTGGCGCCATGGTAACCTCCCAGCGATTTATGAAAATAGGAAGTCCGGGCGTCAGCAAACGGATTCTGAAGGTTAAGAACCCGGTAATACAAATCCTTATCTTTCTTGATTTCTTTATCAACCGTAGCTTCCCTGAAAGGAACTGCAACTTCTTTTTTAGAAGTGAAATGATCATTGTTGAAATATTTTTTATTCACCGGCCACATATCGACCAGAATCAATGCTACCCATAAAACAATCGCATATTGACCTTTAATTTTGTTGTTCCAGTAAGCCCACAATCCGGCGGCAGCCAATGAAACAAATACAAGAGTGCGGAAAGCATCCATCCGGAGAGCACTTTTCCGGTCGGCAATTAAAGCATCTATGAGCTGTTGCGGCCATCCCATCTGCATGTATTGCGCATCGGTATTTCCGGAGAAACTTCCGGCAAAACCAGGAATAACGGCAAAAATCAAGGCAATTCCACCGGTAATTCCAAAGGCATATTTCAGGCCTTTCATAAATTCCGCAGAACTTATTTTTCGTTGGTAAACTTCCTTAATGGCAAGCACCCCGAGCAAAGCCATGGCAAATTGCTGGATGACAATGATATTTTTAACATCCCTGAATTTGTTGTATCCGGGGAAATAATCGAGCATGAGATTGGTTAAAAACGAGAAGTTTTTACCGAGCGATAACAGCAATGAAAAAACGAATACCGCTACCAGCCACCATTTGTCTTTCCCTTTTACCAGGAATATCCCCAATACAAACAGGAAACACAGCACGGCCCCAAAATAAAACGGCGCGCCCGAAATGGGCTGACTGCCCCAGTACATCGGCATGCCGCCTTCCACCATCTTTTTGGCAGGACCTGCACCTTGTGATTCGGCTATAAACTTATAGGTTTCGGAACTGGTACTCAACGGTTCGCTCATGCCGCCTCCTTTGAAGCGTGGAATGAATGCGGTCATCGCTTCTCCCAAATCGTAACTGTAATCCAGGATGTAATTCTGATCGAGGCCGCTTGTTTTGTTTTCGCCGCTCAGGCTTAATTCCGACTGGCCTCGCATGGAGTATTTTCCATATTCGTAAGTGGTATATAATCGCGAGAAGTTGGTTCCCACAGCAAACAGAAGGGCAATCAGTAAAAAGCCTGTCGTTTTGGTAAAATCAGGAAGGGTCTTTTCCCGGATTGCAAAAACCAGGTAGGTAATCCCCAAAATCAGTACCAGGATAGCCGCATAATAAGTCATTTGCAGGTGGTTGGCGCTCAGCATTAATGAAAGCCCAAGCGCTGCGATGATGCTACCACCGATTTTATTCTTCTTGAATGCGAACAAAATGCCGGCAACGATCAGCGGAATATAGGTTAATGCGTGTGCTTTGGTCAAATGCCCGGTAACCATTACCACGAAAGTGAAGGTCATGAAACCATATGCCAGACTGGCTGCAAATGCCGCCCATACACCAATGTCGAGCAAAATACACAGGATAAAAAAGAATGAAAAGCTAAAAGTGAGGATCATCACCGGCTGCGAAATGGAAGTGGTGGCCCTCTGGATTTTTGAAATCAATTCCCCCGGATACAAAGTCGAAGTCAGGTAAGCAGGCATTCCGGAAAACATGTTATTTGACCAGAGCGCTTCTTTGCCTGTAGCCTCGCGGTAATCCACAATTTCTTTAGCCATGCCTTTAAACTGGGTTCCGTCCGAACTTTGCAGCTTTTTCCCTTCCAAAACAGGCGAAAAATAGATCACACTTATAACCATAAACAGAAGAATGGCAAGGATATAAGGTCCTGATTTGCGAAGGAGGTTTTTTGTATCCATAGATTTGACTGGTGTAAATTTTAAATTCGTATTTTCGTGCGAAGCAAAAATAAACCTTTTTAAGTCAATAACTAAAATAAATGGGCGTAATTAAAAGGCAAACGATCAGGGGGTCGGTGTATTCGTACCTGGGTGTTGTCGTTGGTTTCTTTACCACCGCACTGATTATGCCCAAGCTGATGTCGCAGGAACAGATTGGCCTGATTAACGTGCTTATTGCAGTGTCTGCGCTGTATGCCCAATTTTCAACCCTCGGGTTCACCAACGTAACGGCGAGGTTGTTTTCCTATTTCCGGGATAAGGACAAAAATCACAACGGGTTTGTATTTCTTTCAGTTGCAGTGGGGATGATTGGTTTTACGATTGCCCTCATCAGTTTTTTTATACTGAAACCATACATTGTAGAAAGCAACCTGGAAAAATCGCCACTTCTGGTTGAGTATATCTGGTACCTCGTTCCGCTCATTTTCTTCAGGATGTTTTTCCTGATTCTGGACACCTACAATAAAATGCTTTTTGATGCCACTACCGGAACCTTTCTGAGTGATTTACTATACAAAGTCGGGACACTGGTTTTACTGATTGCCTATTACTTTCACTGGATCAACTTTACTCAATATGTATTCGGATTTGTGGTTGCCTTGAGTTTTCCGGCAGTCTATCTGGCTGGCTTACTTATTTACAGAAAGCAATTTAACCTGCAACCCAGGCTCAATTTTATTCAGCCACCACTTCGGAAAGAGATGATCAGCCTGGCGCTTTACGGAATTGTTGGTGGCTTAAGCAGTGTGGCGCTTTTAAACATCGATACCATCCTAATTAATGAATATTACAATCTTTCGCTCACCGGTGTTTATGCCATCAGCTTTTTCTTTGGCTCCATTATCCTGATTCCCAACCGCGCCCTCAGCAAAATTTCATCAACCATCATTGCCGATGCCTGGAAAGATAACGACCTGGAAACAATCGACGATATTTATTACAAAAGCAGTATCAATCAGCTGTTTTCCGGATTATTGCTCTTTCTGTTGTTAGTTTGTAATCTGCACAATATTTTTAAATTATTACCTCAATACAGCGGAGGCGAATGGGTAATTATCCTGATTTCCTTATCGAACCTGATAGTAGTTTCAACAGGAGTCAGCGTTCAGATTATCGGCACTTCACACAAATATAAGGTTCAAACCTATTCGCTCGGATTATTGGTAGTTCTGACCGTTATTTTCTACATGATATTCATTCCTCTTTGGGGAATGATCGGCGCTGCACTGGGGTCTTTATTTTCGATGTCTCTGGCATCGGCTTTGCGTGTTTTTTACCTCAACTGGAATATGAAACTTTTTCCGTACCGGTTCACCCACATCAAATGTGTTGCAATCGGGATAATCGTTTTTGCCTTTGGAAAAATCATCCCGGTTTTCCCGAATTTCTGGTTCGATCTGATCATACGTTCTTCTGCCATCAGTGTAGTATTTATCGGCCTGAGTTATTTGTTTCATATTTCAGCCGATCTAAACCTGATTGTTGATAAATTTACAGGAATTCGAAAAATCAAAAAATAACCGGCAAACAGGATTCAAAATCCGGCTCAATAGACTTTCTATGAAATAAATCCCGAGTACGGTGATTAAAAATAAAGCTATCTTTGCCAAAATATTTAAACCAAGATCAAGCGGGATCCTGCATCGTACTTAAAATAAAAGCTTATTTATGAAACGAGCCACGAGAGATAATCTCACACAGACGCATGATTATCGATGGCGAGTTCCCTGCCTTGACGGCAGGCGGGCATTTGGCAATTAAAAAACAAAATCTAAACAGATGAAAATTATAGCCGAAAGCGCTTTCAATCATAACGGCAATGCGGATTATTTACTCCAGCTAGCAGATGCTGCCAAACTCTCTGATGCCGATTATTTTACCGCTCAGGTCATGGATGCACAAGAATTCTCCGTGAAGGATTATTCGAAATATCAGGTGTACATCGAGAATGAAATTTCGGTTGAACAATGGAAGAAAGTCTTTGATCATTGCAAAAAGATCAACATGGAAGTAATTCCGTGTGTCCTGGATGAAAACTCATTTGAGCTTTGCTACTCATACGGCTTCCGCTTAATCAAGATACATGCAACGGACATTGTGAATGAACCGTTTTTGAAAATTCTGACCTCCAGAAAGGATTGCCGTTATATTTTGGAAACTCAGGTTGCCACAAATTTTGATATACGATTTGCAATTGCTCATATTGGTGATCAGATCGAATGCCTTATTAATGGGTACAGCAATTACCCCACTGAAATTGAAGACCTGAATATCAATATCATTGATACGTTTAAAAATGAATACAATTATAAAACCGGGTTTGCCGATCACTCGACTGATATAACTGAAATTCCACTGATGTTGCTGGCAAAAGGCTGCGACTATCTCGAAAAACACATCACCTTAACCCGAAACAACCGGAACTTCGACTGGCAGGTTTCGCTTTATCCCAACGAGTTTAAGGCCATGGTCGCCAAAATCAGGCACTATGAACTGGCTTTGGGTAATGGAGTAAAACATCCCGTCAGGAACGAATTACCTTTCAGAAGTATCATCTATAAAAAGGTGGTGGGCGAAAGCGTTTTGCGAAGGGCAGATACAGGACTTGATTTTGTATCGCATCAGTTTAATTCTTTCAAAAGTGACCAGGTGGTCATTGCCTTAATTGCACGGTTAAAATCGCAACGATTGCCGTTGAAGGTTTTAAAACCATTCCTGAACGATATACTGATTGCAGATCTCTATACAAAACTGACCACTTCAAAGTATGCCCAATCGGTTTACCTGGCCACCTCCAACCTTCCGGAGGATGCTCAATTGGTGACAGAAGCGGAAAACAGAGGCATGAACATATTCAAAGGCCATCCAATTTCGGTGATTGACCGCATGTTATCGCTGGCCTGGCAGGAAAAAGCAGGAGCAATTTTCAGAGTTACCGGCGACAATCCATTTACGGATGTGAACCTGATTGACGAGATGATCCGCTTATACCAGCAAAATGATCTTGATTATGTAAGGGTAAATAACGTTCCGTTTGGTGTTTCCGCAGAATTGTTTTCGGTGAAGTATTTGTGGAATTTGTATCTTAACATGGACAATCCAATGAATTCCGAATATCTTTCCTGGTTCATCATGAATGATAAGGATCTGAAAATGGGTTGTATCGATGTTGAATCGAGCGTAGCCAAGCTGGACACCATTAACTTTTCGGTTGATTATCCTGAAGATTTGGAGAATTGTTACCTGATGCTAAAGAAAATAAATAAGAAGCAAAATTCTGAAATTTCGTTGGCTGACATTATAAAAAACAGTGACTATTTTCCAAGAATTGATCCATCCAAAGAAATCAAGTTACCTGAAGGAGAAAAGATTAACCTGCGTGAATACCTGGATTTATTTAAAAATGCAAACTACTTTATCCGGAAGACAATCGTAATAAAGTAAAGAAAAAAGCTTCATCCTCTTAAATTATAAAAATGGATTATGTTTATATCATCGGCGAAATCGGACAAAACCACAATGGTGATGTGGAAATTGCTAAAAAGCTGATTGATGTGATCACCGAACCGGTGATTGATAAGCTTTTCGGACAGGAACTGATGCCCATGAACGCGGTCAAAATGACCCGCCGCGATTTGAACGAAGAGCTTTCTGCTTCCGAAATGCACCGGCCTTATGACAATCCGAACTCCTTTGGGAAAACCTACGGAGAACACCGTGCTTTCCTGGAATTGAATGACGACCAGCATTTTGAAGTATATCGGTATGCCAGGTCAAAAGGTCTCGATTTTGTTGAAACCCTTTGTGCCAAAGGATGCTTGTCCATGTTGCGATTGTTTACTCCCGACCGGCTTAAAGTTGCTTCCCGCGACCTGTCCAATCTCCCGCTTTTGGAAGCCATGGCCGAAACCCAGATTCCAATCATCCTATCGACCGGAATGACCGGTAAAAAGGAATTGGACGATGCGCTTGAAATCATCACGAAATACCATTCCAACATCAGTATTCTGCATTGCTTATCGCAGTATCCTTCTGAATATCAGAACATCAATCTGCTCAGCATTCAGTATTTGAAAGAGCATTATCCGCAATACACGATTGGTTATTCCGATCATTCCATTGGAATACTGATGCCGGCCGTTGCCGTTGGAATGGGTGCCGAAATCATCGAAAAGCACATCACGCTCGACCGGAACATGAAAGGCACCGACCACCGCGGGTCGCTCGAACCCGAAGGAATCTGGCGCATGATGCGCGATATTCGAAACACCGAATATGCCATTGGGGAATATGGTCTGTTTGTGAACGACACGGTAAAAACGACACGCATTAAACTGGAACGTTCCATTGCTACTTTACGTACTATTGGCGCTGGCGAAACGATTACTGAAAATGATTTGCACATGCTCAGTCCGGGTGATGGTTTCAAATGGGCAGAAAGAGAACAGATCGTTGGTAAAAAAGCACGGATTACAATTCCGGAAAACGAAATTATTTATCCTGAAATGATTGAAAATGAAAATTAAGTTAGTATTGTCTGATATTGACGGGGTTTGGACCGATGGAGGGATGTATTATGACCAGACTGGAAACGAGATGAAAAAATTTAATACTGCAGATAGTGCAGGTGTAATTTTCCTGCAACTACTGGAAATTCCTTTCGGCATTATTACCGGTGAAAATACCAAAATTGTATGGCGGAGAGCTGAAAAATTAAAAATCAACCATCTTTTTATCGGTGTTAAGAATAAGCTGGAAGTAGCTGAAAAACTTTGTGCTGAATTACATATTTCTCTTCAGGAAGTGGCCTATGTTGGCGACGATCTGAATGACGCGATGCTATTGAAAGCAGTTGGCTTTAGCGCAATACCCGCAAATGCTTGCGCTTACATGGAAAAATATGCCAAATTGAGATTAAAAAGAAAGGGCGGCGAAGGAGCCTTCCGCGAATTTGTTGAGTTGCTGCTTCAAAAAGAAAATTTACTCGATACTGCTATCCAAAAATACCTGAAGGCTACCTTACAGAAGTAAAAAAAATTACCAGAGCCTTGCATCAAGTGAAGCTCTGACTAATTTTATAGTAACAATGTTGATAAACTCATAGGATGACTCCAAGTCATTCGATTTGTTGCTGCAACTGGGCAAATGCCAATCAGAAAACAACGATGAATTGGAAAACTGTCCTTTACCGGCAAATTTAGTTCACTCACTGATTTTATTTTTTGAATGTTAGCTCAAAGGTTGTTTCTTTGTCGATCCTTAAAAAGGCAAATCAAATCAATGAAACAATTCAATATTCTTTTACTTCTAATCATCCTGTCGTTCCAGGGATTTGCCGGAATAATGACCTTGAGCGGTTACCTGAAAGACAAAGCTAACGGTGAAGCATTGATTGGCGCTTCTGTCTATATTCCGGAGCTAAAAACCGGGGTGGTCACCAATTCTTACGGATTCTATTCCATCTCCGTTCCACAAGGGAGCTATACCTTTAATTTTTCTTTTATTGGCTACCAGACTCAATCTCCGTCAATTAACCTGACAGAAAGCAAACAGTTGAATGTTTTGCTTGAGGAAGATTCGAAACAGATTGATGAAGTGGTGATTACCGGCGAAAAGAAAAACCGGAATGTGGAAAGCCTCCAGATGAGCATGGAGAAAATTCAGGTTAAAATGATCAAAAAACTGCCATCGTTTATGGGAGAAGTAGATATAATCAAGAGCATCACGCTGTTACCAGGAATTCAAAATGGAGGCGAAGGTAGTTCCGGATTGTACGTCAGGGGAGGTGGGCCCGACGAGAACCTGATGATTTTGGACGAAGCTCCGGTTTACAATGCCTCGCACCTGATGGGATTCTTTTCGGTTTTTAATTCGGATGCCATTAAAGATGTGCAGGTTTATAAAGGCGGAATTCCAGCAGAATACGGAGGGAAAGCTTCTTCAGTCATTGATATCCGGATGAAAGATGGAAACTCTCAGCAACTTGGTATGAGTGGCGGGATCGGTAATATTTCGAGTCGTCTGACTGTTGAAGGCCCGATCATCAAAGACAAGTGGAGTTTCATTCTTTCGGGCAGACGGACTTATGCCGATTACATTGGGAAACTGATCGGAATCAAGCAGCTAAAGAATAATCAGCTCTTTTTTTATGATCTGAACCTGAAAACGAATATTGAAATCAACGATAAAAACCGTATTTATCTTTCGGCATACACGGGAGATGATTATTTCAAGGCGAACGAAACGATTTACATGAGGTGGGGAAACCTGACCTCCACTGCTCGCTGGAACCACTTGTTCAGCAATAAACTTTTCTCGAATACCTCGCTCATCTACTCGCGGTACGACTACAACCTTGGAGTGCCAGGTACGGGAGCCAACCAGTTCGACTGGACTTCGCAGATTTCGGACTATAATTTCAAGCAAGATCTTTCGTGGTACCTGAATTCGAAGAATAAACTAACCTTTGGATTTAATCTGATTTACCACCATTTTGAACCCGGACAGGTTGATGCCAATGAGAAATCCTACTTCACTGACTTGAAATTAACCAACTACAATGCGCTGGAAAATTCGGTTTATGCTTCGAACGAACAAACCATCGGGTCGCATCTCACACTGAGGTATGGATTGCGCTATTCATATTTTCAGCAAATAGGGAAAGGCAAAGTCAGGCAATACCAGAATCCGGACAACCCGAATGCAAAGGAAGTACCCGGAATAAAAGAATACGGCGCAGGCGAGCTGATTCCGCCAGGGTATCCTAACCTGGAACCGCGACTGGCGCTGAAATACATGCTCAGCCCGGAAAGTTCAGTCAAGGCCTCGTATAACCGGATGGTTCAGAACCTGCACCTGATTTCGAATACCAACTCGCCCACTCCACTTGACATTTGGCTGCCGAGTAATACCTATATAAAACCTTTGATTGCCAATCAGCTTGGCCTGGGCTATTTCAGAAACCTGAAAGAAAACCTATTTGAAACTTCGGCTGAAGTGTATTATAAAAAAATGACCCATGTAATCGACTATATCGATGGCGCGGAATTGTTCCTGAAGGAAGACCTGGAAACCGAGTTGCTTCGTGGTAGCGGATATGCCTATGGGCTTGAACTTTACGCCAAGAAGCAGGAAGGTCGCTTAACCGGTTGGCTAAGTTATACGCTTGCCAGGTCGATGCGCACAATTCCGGGAATAAACGAAGGCAAAGCTTACCCATCCAGCTACGACCGCACACACAATATTTCTGTTGTCGCCAATTACGATCTATCCAAACGCTTAAATTTCTCGACAACCTGGGTTTTTTCCACCGGAAACCCAACTTCGTACCCGATTGCAAAATATAACATTCAGGGAAACACCATTTATTATTACGCATCGCGAAATAGCAACCGGATACCTGACTATCACCGTCTGGACATTTCGCTGACCTACGATTTCAAGAAAAACGATTGGCATAAAGTGAAACAATCGCTGAACTTCTCGATCTACAACGTTTATGCACGTAGAAATGCCTATTCGATCACATTCAGGGAGAACAAAGAAAATCCGAATATCTCGGAAGCTACGCGTTTGTCGATCATTGGAAGTCTGATCCCATCAGTTACCTACAATTTTAACTTTTAAAATTCAGCAAGAATGAAAACCTATATATGCTTCTTTTTGATCAGTATAGCTGTCGTGCTGAGTTCGTGCGAAGATGTGGTTGAAGTCAAACTGAACGGTGAAAACCTGAATCTGATCGGTGTCGAAGCCAGCATCACCACCCTGGATGAGCCCGCTGTCTTTCTGTATCAGACGCTACAGGTCAATCAGGATCAGGCTTACCCTGGAATTAGCGGAGCATTGGTTACCGTTTCAGACAATTCGACTCCTGCCAATAAGATTACATTAATTGAAGATCAGGTAAAAAAAGGGTTCTACCGTGTTCCTGAAAATGCAGAATATCTGGGAGTTGCAGGAAGAGAATATACTTTAACAATTTTATCTCAAGGCGTGACTTTGATCGCTAAAGATCAGTTGTCAAAAGTTGAGCCGATTGATTCCATTCAGGTTATTCCGTCGTTACGGGGTGAAGGGCGTTTTCTGGGGGTGTTTACCTACGGAATGGAGACTCCCGGAATTGGAAATTACTACAAATGGGAGTTATATGTAAATGACACATTGATAACGGATGCCAACCGGATGGCTATTGCCAGCGATGAATTTGTGGACGGAAATTACATATCGAAACTTGAAATTTACACCGATTTTTACGAGAAAGATAAAGAAGTTGAACAGCGAAAATTGCACCTGAACGACACCATCCTGGTGAAACAAAACTCGATTTCGGAATTCACCTACAACTTTTATTTCCAGATGATAAATCAAAGCTCTACCGGATCATTATTCAGCATCCCGCCGGCAAATATCAAAAGTAATTTTACTTCAAGCGACGGCAAACCAGTACTTGGATTATTTTTGGCCAGCGATGTGTCGGTTTCCAACAAAGTTGTAATTGATCAGACCCTTGTGAATCGGTTGAAGAAAAGATAGGATTTGAAAATTGATGCCAATTAACCGGACACTCCCAACAATTTTCCATATTTTTAGGAATCTTAATCTTAGCTATTAAACTTCAAATAAACAATATTCACTTTCAGAATGAACCTAGAAAATGTAACTGTAATCATTCCGGCACACAACCGTCCCGAAAGATTAAGACGCCTTCTGGAATATTATTCAAATACTAAGCTCCGTATAATAGTTACTGATTCCTCTGATCGCATTTTTAATTATGCCGATCAATTTCAGAACATTGAATACCATCATTTCCCTAACGAACAATTTCTCCTGAAGATATACCAAATACTTCATTTGATTAAAACTCCTTACGTCTTGTTTTGTGCGGATGATGATTTTATTGTTCCTCAGGCCATTGAGAAGGTAGTGGATTTTCTGGAGGCTAACTATGACTATGCCTCTGCTCAAGGTCATTACCTGACCTTTGAAGTAAAAAAGAAGAACATCGAGTTTATTCCAGGCTATATCCGGAATTTTGAAAAGGACATCAACCAGAATCTTCCTTCTGAACGACTGGCTGAATTTCGGAATTTGTATGCTTCAATTTTATATTCAGTTACTCGCACATCAACATTTAAGGAAATGTACGCGAAATGTGTCGATGGACAAACATTAAATTTTAATAATCTATTTTTGGCCGAAATCTATTTCAATTTCTTCTTATTAATCGAAGGAAAGAATAAAACACTGCCACTGTTCTATGGTGCACGGGAACACATTGAAGGATCAGCAACCGAATCGACTGTTCCTTATCGTATTGTAAGTCAATCGCCTGAATACAAAATTGAATTCCAAAATTTCTCTGAGATCCTGATCAATCAGCTAGTTTCCAGACAAAACATAACGGTTGAAAATGCCAGATCATTAATTTTTTCAATCCTGAAAGATCCAAAAAAAGACCACATTCATCCAATTAAAAGAAAATTGCTGAACCTTCTGAAACGAATTGGAAATCCAGCGTTGATGAAGAAAATGATCCACAACCGATATAAAATCAAAGCACTTCGAATTACAAAAGGTATGCAAAGCTATCCCTGTACTTTTTCGACACCCGAAAAAGCACAAATCATGTATTACATTTCGAAGTATAAATAAGACTTTGTATGACTGATTGCAAAGAAACAAATCGTCCTTTATTGGATTGACGTATTCCAGAATCCTTTACAACTAAGTTATTGTAACGAATTAAATTAGCCATTTTGTTTATGTTTCGGCTTGATTGTATAATTCCATTCTCCGTGAAAATCATTTCTTTCTAAATTGATCATTTTCATTTCTTCATCTGTAATTTTAATGCCTGTATCAT
>JAUXUF010000313.1 GCA_030684645.1 Bacteroidota bacterium
TGACCGTTCTGCCCAAATTATTCAGTATCGATATTCCGCTGGAACTGGCTGCCGAACTTACCAAGTGCAAGACTGATGATGATGCCAAGGTGGTTGGTACCCAATGGGCTATTCAGCAATCGAAGGATTTGGTAGCTAACCGGGTTCCTAGTCTGCACATTTATACTTACGGAGTATCTGATAACACCCGCAAATTGGTCAAAGCGGTTTTTTAGAATCTGGCATTATTAAAAAATAAACCCCGAAACCGGATTATCAGTTTCGGGGTTTATAATCTATAATTTCCTGGGCTAAATAGTAAATCCATTAGGGATGACAGCACCTTTTTTAATCACTACAATACTGTCTTTCACTGTGTAAAGGGGGTTGTCTGATTCAGGCAAATGACTTCCTCCATTCACTTTCACATCGTTACCGATAAAACAATTCTTATCGACAATGCAATTATTTATATAACAACGCTCACCTATACCCATGACTTTACCGTTATTGTAATTCTGATCGATATCATCCAGCTCCTGGTAATAATCGTTACCCATGATGTAGGAATTTACAATGGTAGTACCTTTCCCAATCCTGGACCTGATGCCAATTACCGAGTGTTCAATCCGGCTGGCGTGGATAATACAACCATCGGAAATGACTGTTTTATCAAGAACAGTACCCGATATTTTTGAAGGCGGAAGCAGCCTTGCACGGGTATAAATTAAGTTCGAATTGTCAAAAAGATTAAACTTCGGAATATCGTCGGTTAAAGCAAGTGTAGCTTCATAAAACGATTCAATATTACCGATATCGGTCCAGTAACCCTCATACTGATAGCTGATTACTTTATGATTATGGATGGATTGCGGAATAATTTCTTTTCCGAAGTCTTTGGTATCCTTAACATTCATCAGTTTAACCAACAAATCGCGGTTAAAAACATAAATACCCATTGAGGCCAGATACATTTTCCCTTCCTGCTGCATTTCCTCGCTAACCGGTGAAGTCCAGCCTGGAAGTAATTCAGATGCAGGTTTCTCGATAAATTCAGTAACAATATTTTCGGAATTTGATTTCAGGATACCAAAATCAGGAGCATCTTTGGCATTTACAGGAAGCGTTGCCAATGTAATATCTGCTCCAGCTTTAACGTGAGCGTCAATCATTTCATTGAAATCCATCTGGTACAACTGGTCACCCGAAAGGATAAGCGCATAGTCAAATTCGTAATTCATGAAATGTTGCATGCACTGACGAACTGCATCTGCTGTTCCCTGAAACCAATTTTTATTATCAGGTGTTTGCTCAGCAGCCAAAACATCGACAAAAGCATCGGTAAAATGACCAAACTGATACGTATTTTTAATGTGCTTATTTAATGAAGCTGAATTAAACTGAGTTAATACGAATATCCGGTTGATATCGGAGTTAATGCAATTGGATATCGGTATATCGACCAATCGGTACTTTCCGGCAATTGGAACTGCAGGTTTTGACCTGCTTTCTGTCAATGGGGATAGTCTTGACCCCTGACCTCCTCCCAGAACAATAGCTAACGTTCTATTTTTCATATCATTAAATTTTAAGTGATTGGTATAATTGGATATAATCGGTTGCAGCTTTATTCCACGAATGGTCGATTTGCATCATTTGCTTCCGGATTGCATTAAAGGCCTTTTTATTTTTATAGAATGACTTCGCCCGTTGAATGGAATGTGTTACATCGAAAATAGAACATTGGTCGTGGCAAATTCCAAAGCCATTATCACCAATATCCAGTACGGTATCTCGCAAACCTCCTGTTCTCCTGACGATCGGAACGGTTCCGTAACGAAGGGCATAAAGCTGGTTCAAACCGCAAGGTTCGACCCGTGAAGGCATCAGCAGAAAATCGGCCCCGGCATAAATCAGGTGCGAAAGTTTTTCATTGTAACCGATATACGAACAATAGTTCCCTTTAAATTCGTGTTCCAGGTGGAGCAAGGCATTCTGTATGTGTTTCTCTCCGGATCCCAAAATGAGAAAATTTTGTTCTCCCGGATTAAATTTGGATAAATTGTAAATAATTTCGGGCAGTAAATCGGCCCCTTTCTCACCAACCAGCCGGCCAATGAACGTAAATAACGGTTTCGACGGATCCAGTCCAAATTGACGACAGAGCGCTTCTTTATTTGCACTTTTCCCTCCGGAAATATTCTTGATACTATAATTTTTTTCCAGCATTGGATCGGTTTCAGGATTCCAAACACCGGTGTCAATTCCGTTCAGAATTCCAATCGATTTACTGCGTTCTTTTCGCAGCAATTCTTCCATGCCTTTCATCGAATAACCGATCTCGTCGAGGTAAGTGGGCGAAACAGTGGTCACCCGCCATGCACATTTAATAGCCGAGGCTAGTGGATTGATCTGGTGGTTCCATTCGACCAAACCGTTAAAATAGGAATGAAAAGGTGGCAGGTGATACAATTTGTCGAATCCGAACTGCCCCTGGTACTGACCGTTGTGAATAGTGAATATGGTAGGTATGTGTTCAAATTTGCCGTATTCTCTAACCTTTGACATCATGAAAGGAATAAAACCGGTTTGCTGATCGTGACAATGAACCACATCGGGCACTCCTTCCAGCTGGTTCAGCCAGTTTAAAGTTGCAATCTGGAAGGTTAGAAACCGTTCGTCGTCGTCGTGATAGGAATAAATATTTTCCCTGTCAAACAAACCCGGAATATCAATCAGAAAAAGTTCAAATCCCAGGGTGTTTTTTACCAGTTCTAAAACATTAAATGCAAAATTGGTATGACCCAACCGCGCAATACCCGAATAAACGGACGTAAATTCATTTTCGCGACTGTACTTTCCGTGGTAAAATGGCATAATTGCCGCCGCCGAGTGCCCTAACAATACCTGATATTTAGGCAATGCACCTACCACATCTCCCAATCCACCGGCTTTTGCCGCAGGATAACACTCTGCACTAATGTGTATTATCTTCATATTTTAGTTTATCAAAGTTTCCATGAATTTGCCTTTCGGCTCATGCTGATAAATTTAAAGAAAATATTCAATTATGAGTGATAAAGGTACTTTCAAAAATGAAAAAGGATTTTTTAATATTTTGGGTCTGCTGATCAACTCAATAGGGTGCCATTAAGTGCAAATTGTTTACTGAGAATCATTCAGGTATCACCCCAATGAGCGTGCCTGAAGGTACACCATTTGAATACAATCGTGCTTGTCTGAATTGAATATTGATATTCTATCCAAAAATGGACAAGGGGATTCGTATTGAACTGGCTTACTACGATCAACAAAAAAAATCCCGGCTAAACCGGGATTTCTACATTGAGTTTTATTTTATATCAGAACCAACTTATTGATTGTCAACAGCCGGGTCTGATTGCCTTATTTTTTCGATATCGAGAACAAAAACTCCAATCCTCCATCAGGTTTATTCCGGACCGAAATTTCGCCTTTATGAAGAATGATGGCATTTTTGACAATCGAAAGTCCCAGCCCGGTACCACCGTTTTCGCGTGAGCGCCCATAGTCGATCCGGTAGAATCGCTCAAATATTCGCGTCAGATGCTCTTCAGATATGCCAACACCGGTATCAGAATACTGGAAATAATAAAACTGATCATCTTCCAGGTATTTCCGTATCGAAATCGCAGAGTTGTCACCGGCATAATTGATTGAATTTTCGATCAGATTCTGGAAAACCGAAAACATCAGCGATTCGTTTCCATTAACGACCACTGTATTGTCAACTTCCACGGTGCATCCCATATTCCTTTCGGTGAGCCGGAGTTTCAGGTTTTCAATAACATCCCTGATAACTGGCTTCAACATCAGCGACTTGAATTCGAACAAACCACCAGCGTCCTCAATGTTGTTGAGTAATGAAATGTCGTTGAGCAAATCGGTTAGCCGTTCGGCCTGAGCGAATGCTTTTTCAATAAAATACTTCTTTTTCTCTTCCGGAATATTCGGATTGTTTAAGATGGTTTCGAGGTAGCCTTTGATCGAAGACAAGGGTGTTTTCAACTCATGGGCAATGTTGGAGGTGAGTTGTTGTTTCAGGAGTCGTTGTTTCTCCGGGCGGGTTACATCGCTAATCAAAACCTCAAAACTTTTATCCACAAAAATGATGCACCTGACCTGAAAGAATTTTTCGCTTTTCTCGATGGTATATTCTATCTGAGGAAGTTCCTTGTTTTGGGTATGAATATCGTTTTCACGGTGTTGGTCAATAAATTCAAGCACTTTGCCAAATTCAGGGATTGAAAAAAAATGCTCCGCCGAAATGGTCGATTTCTCAGAAATCATGTTGATAAACTGAATAAAATGACTGTTGGCCAGTATTTTATGCTTTTCAGCTGAAAAAATAGAGATTCCTTCTTTCAATACCTGAAGATGTCCGTAAAGTTTTTCCTTTTCGCTGGTCAGTTCGTCTTTGGCCGTTTTCAGGTTGTCGTAAATCTGTATAATCTGTTTCCTGATTACTCCAAGTTCGTTGTCCTGAAAATTGCTGTCCATTTTAGAGATATCTTCGTTTTGACCAGCTTTCAGTGCAAACTCTTTTAGTTTGACCACAAATTCGCTCAACCTGCGGGTGGTGAAATGGAGCAAAAACCACATCAATAAAAACAGGGATGCAATGAAGAATAGGAAAATACGTTCTGTTTTAAGAAATCTTACTATATCAACATTGTAAAGTGCCGCTGTCCGTACAAAGTACTTGTTGCAATTTTTGGCATAGTAGTAAAACTTCTGGTTGGTTGTTGCCGAAAGACGAATGCTGGAGCCATTACCCGAATAAAGCGCCTTCTGAACTTCAGGGCGCATCAGGTGATTTTCCATGGTATTCACGTCGGCAACAAAGCTGTCGTAAACCACTTTCCCTTTCATATCAATTACTGTCAGCCGCGTATTCTCAATTGGCAATAATATCTTTAAAGTATCAAGCGATTTAAAATTTCTCGTCTCAAAAACTTGTTTATGTTCGATGTAACGATTTGTTACCTCCGAAATATTATCGAGTATATTTTCCAGTTGTCCGGTACGATAGCTTTTTTCGCGATCGTACTGATATACTAAAACTGCAAGGGTAAATATTGAAAATACAACAAAGAAGTTTATAAATATTCGATTTCGAAATGTGCGTTGTACAATCACTTTTTTAAATTTTATGCGGTTAATATTTAGTTTTCAAAGCAATATCCATAACCTGATCTGCCTTTGATGCAACTACCATATGCACCAATTTTTTTCCTTAGGCGTGCAATGTTTACATCCACATTCCGCTCTGTAACAATAACATCATCACTCCATATGCGGTCCAGAATTTCCTGTCTGCTCAGGTATTTCCCTTTGTGCAGGATCAGCATCGTTAAAATTTCAAATTCTTTTCGTGTAAGCAAAACAGCTTCATTTTCAATGGTCACCGACTTCCGGTTCAAATCAAGCTCCATGCTGTCGATGGTAATAACTTTCGGCTTTACCTCAACATTTTTACCACGGCGCAACACAGCCTTAATGCGGGCTACCAGTTCCCTGATCGAAAATGGTTTAGATAGATAATCATCTGCGCCTACATTAAATCCGGTGAGCATATCATTTTCAGTTTCGCGTGCGGTCAGAAAAATAATCGGTACCGATAGGTTCAGTTCTTTTCTGATTTTATCGGCCAATTTAAAGCCCGACATACCTCCCATCATCACATCAAGCAACAGCAAATCGAAACGATCGAGCGACTTGTTGAGTGCCTCTTCTCCTGAATAGGCTACCTCAATTTCGAAACCTTCGCTTGCCAGGTTGAATTGAAGAATCTCGCACAGATCCTTTTCGTCGTCAACGATCAGTATTTTATATGTATTACTCATTGCTTGATGGTTTAGCTTTATCTTCCAGTTCTTTCTTCCGGTGATGCCTGATGTCTTTTCCTTCGAACGCATAAATTGATGCTTCGGCAATGTTCGCCGCATGATCTGAAATCCGTTCGATGTTCGAAACCATTTCCTTAATATTGATAAAGCTGACCAGGATATTCTTCTTTTCTTCAGCCTTTTGAGCTTTGCTGATTGCTTTTTTTAACATCTTCCGGTTCAACTCCTCAACAACTGCTTCATTCTTAATGGTCCAGATAGCCAGATCCACGTCTTTATTCATGAACGAAAGCATGGCATTCTTCACCATTTCAGTACTCAGTATCATCATGTTTGAAATAAAGTCCGACAGGCTTGCATATACCACTTCGTTTTTTATTTGTTTCATAAAGTTAGTAATGCTAACGGCTAAATCACCAATTCGCTCCAAACTAATAATGATCCGGTAAAGCGCTATTAAGCTGCGAATTTCGGAAGCAACAGGCTGATAAAGCACAATGGTGTTCACAATTTTTTCGCTTAGTTTTACTTCCCATTTATCGAGTTTCGTTTCGTTGTCACGGATAGTACTGAACTGTTCGTCAGACAAATGCAACTCGCTGTTTATAATCAGAGGTTCCAATATATCGAGTTGTTGTAATACCAGATTGGCCAGTGATTCGTAATCGGCCAATATGTCTTTTATCGCTTCGTCTTTTTTTACTGACATGGTCTAATTTTTTGTGATATTAAAAATCAACCGAATTTTCCGGTTAGGTATTCTTCTGTTCGCCGATCCTGCGGATTGGTAAACATATTTTTAGTTTTGCCATACTCGACCAATTCACCAAGATACATAAAAAGTGAATAATCTGAAATACGGGCTGCCTGTGACATATTATGTGTCACCATGACAATGGTGTAGTTTTCTTTCAGGGTGATGAGCAAATCTTCAATTTTAGAAGTTGCTACCGGATCAAGCGCCGATGTTGGTTCGTCGAGCAGAATAATTTCAGGATTAAAAGCCAGAGCCCTGGCGATACAAAGCCGTTGCTGCTGGCCTCCGCTTAAAAATGTTCCTTTTTTTGTGAGCGAATCTTTCACCTCGTCCCATAAAGCCACATCGCGCAGCGAACGTTCCACAATCTCATCCCGTTCAGCTTTCTTCTGACTGATACCATTGAGTTTGTACCCGGCAATTACATTGTCGTAGATGCTCATGGTAGGAAATGGATTTGGCCGTTGAAAAACCATCCCTGTTCTCCGCCTTAATTTAATGGGCGACATTTTAAAAACATCTTCTCCGTTCAAAAGCACAGTACCGGTGGTGTGAATATTTTCGTACAGCTCATGCATACGGTTGAGTACACGCAACAGAGTACTTTTTCCGCAGCCCGAAGGCCCCATGATGGCCGTGACGGTATTCTTCTTAATGCCGACGGACACATCCTTTACCGCAACATTTTTATCGTAAGCCACCGATAAATTTTCGATGGAAAGAATGGGATCTTTTATCTCTAATATATTCGTATTCATTTCTTTATTATTTGCGTTGGGCTGCTACCTGTTTCGAAACCAGGTTAAATGTAAGCACAATTATCATCAGTAACAGCGAAGAACTCCAAATCAGATCAACCATATTCGGATCGTTATAAAACTCCCAGATTAAAAGCGGAATCGCACTGGTTGGTTTCGAAATGTTTGTATTGATTACCGTACTACCCAGGGCAGTAAGCATCAACGGAGCTGTTTCGCCGATAACCCGTGAAACAGCTAAAAGTATTCCTGTCATTAAACCGCTAAAGCCGGTCGGAATCAAAATTCCAAAAAGTACCCGCCAATATGGAATTCCCAGAGCAAGCCCTGCCTCCTTGAGCGTTTGGGGTATCATTTTTAATGTTTCTTCGGTTGACCGGACAATCATAGGCAACATCATGATGGAAAGTGCAACACTTCCTGATAAGGCTGAAAACCCGTGTGTAATATGTTTCACCACCCACATATATGATATTAATCCCAACACAATCGATGGTACTCCCTGAAGTATGTCGGATACATTCCGAACCAAATTGGCCATCAATTTCCCCTGATTTTCATACAGGTAAACTCCGGAAATAATTCCAACCGGAATTGCAATCACCCCAGCAAGGGCAACCATCAGGAAAGTCCCGAGAATTCCGTTTGCTATACCACCTGGAATCACTTCATGAGCGGAAATCGCCGACATGGCCTGAAGGGTATCCGGCGTTTTTTCAATCAGAAAACTAAAACTGAGTTGCTTGTACCCTTTTTCAATTAACTTGAAAATAATCAATACAATGGGTGAAACCGTAATTACTGAGAAAAGCACAACCAGGCTTAAAAAGATCCGATCTTTATTAATTCTTAATTTAATGTTGTCTTTAATACCGGTGACTTTCATAATTAAAGAATTAGCTCATTTTCTTGATGATCAGTTTCCCGATCCAGTTTACAATTCCGGTAATTACAAAAAGAAGTAATCCGATCGAAATCAAAGCACTAAGTTTAAGACCGTCGGCTTCGCCAAATTGATTCGCAATTACAGAAGCCATACTATTGCCGGTAGAGAACAAGCCATTGGGCATTTTGATTGA
The DNA here is from genome assembly GCA_030684645.1 of Bacteroidota bacterium. Classification (GTDB taxonomy): domain Bacteria; phylum Bacteroidota; class Bacteroidia; order Bacteroidales; family Prolixibacteraceae; genus Aquipluma. The sequence goes on from JAUXUF010000313.1 coordinate 8,462, forward strand.
ATTCCCGATGAGCATGGTCACAGCCATCGTTTCGCCCAAAGCACGTCCGAAAGCCAGAATATAACCGGCAAATATTCCAGATCGTGCTGCCGGAACCGTCACGTGCATAATTACTTCGTACCGGGTTGCCCCAAGTGAATATGCAGCTTCTTTCAGATCGTTCGGAACCATCGAAATGATTTCGTTGCTTAATGAAGTGGCGTACGGAATAATCATGATGGCAAGCACCAGGCTGGCAGTAAAGACACCGAATCCCTGGTTTTCGAAACCGATATCGATCAGAAACGGACGAAGCACATAAAAGCCCCATAACCCATAAACAATCGATGGAATTCCTGCCAGCAAATCAACCATTGTCCCCAGTATTTTAGCCACAAAGGTGTTTCGGTAATATTCACCAAGGAACAACGATGTGGCAAATGAAAGCGGGAAACTGATGATCAGCGCTGCAAACGAGGTTATCAGAGTTCCGGCTATAAAAGGCATTGCTCCGTAAACTTCATGCCCATCAGTAGGGTCCCATTGCGTTGAAGTAATAAATCCTAATCCAAAAGTTTTAAATGCAGGAATGGCACCCCCCACGAGAGAGAATACCATACCACCTGCAACTATCAGGATGATAAATGAAACAGAAAATAATACGATTTTTGTAATCTTGTCGCTGTTCATTTAAACAGATTAAATCTTAATTCAGGATTGTTTTTCCTTCGAAAGTAATGGTACGAAGAATCGCTTTAGCTTTTGCTGCTGCATCGTCAGTCAACGGGGCATAATTTACGTTTGGAGCCTGAGCCTGAGCATCGGCGCTAACCAGCCAATCCAACAATTTGACTGTTGCTTCAGCCTGAGCCAGTGAACGTCCATTGTATGCCTGTTCCTTATAAAGTATAATCCAGGTAAATCCGCTGATCGGATAAGATTCAGGATCGCTAGAATTAGTCAGCATGATACGGGTATCGGCAGGAATATTTCCTTTTGCCGCAGCACTCACCGAAGTCATAGTAGGAAGCACATATTCGCCATTGCTGTTCTGAATTTTAGCCATTTGTATTTTCTGGGCAAACGCATATTCCGAGCCAACATAACCAATTGCACCTTCAGTCTGGCTAACAGTTCCAACTACTCCCGGATTTCCTTTGGCGCCCATTCCAACAGGCCAGTTCAGCGATTTGCCAACACCTACTTTATCTGCCCAGTTTTTGCTAATCTTGGTCATGTAATCAGAGAAAATCTGAGTTGTTCCGCTACCGTCTGAACGGTGAACAAACATGATTTTGGTATCTGGCAATTTTACACCTGCATTGTTTGCTGCAATTTGAGCATCATTCCATTGGGTGATTTCGCCTAAGAAGATTTTTTCAAGTAATACGTTTGACAATTTCAATTCGTCAACTCCAGGTAAATTATAAGCGATAACTACTGCTCCCAAACAAGTCGGGATGTGAACAATTGGTGCAGGCATTTCAGCCATTGCCTTATCATCCAGAAAAGCGTCAGTAGCTCCAAAATCGACCACTTTATCAGTCAGACTGCGGATGCCACCACCAGATCCGATGCCACCATAAGTGATATCAATATCTTTATTTGCTTCCGAATAATTCTTGAAAACCAGATTATAATAAGGCTGGGGGAAAGTTGCTCCGGCAGCAGTAAGAGAAATTTTTTCTCCGGCAGATTTTTTTGCTGAATTCTGGCAGGAACTGAAAACGACGGCCAACACAAGTACTAGAATAATTGCTTTCATGATTTTTTTTATTAAGTTTTTTGTTCTAAAATTTTATTTCACAATTTAACATCAATGTCGAGCTAAAGGCTTGTGAACTTTGAGCAGGGCTCCATCCACGATAATTCGGTGATAGTTTTACTCCTGAAACCGGCGAATATTCAAACCCTGCCATAAATAGTTTTCCGTCTTTAGCAACATCCCAATTTGCAGTTTGTCCGGAAAGTGTATTCGACTGAAGATCGTCGAAACGTGCAAAGAAATTAGCTTTCTTAGATACTTTGTACGTTCCATAAATCGATGGGCCAAAAGAATCTTTACCGCTAACCATTCCATGATTTTTCTGATAGTTGTACTCGACCGCAAGAGAAAAGTTATCTGCTTTATAACCGACAAATCCTGCGTAAGTATTCTGAGTATTCATTACATCAGCCATTCCACGAAGGGTCAATGATTTAACCGGACTAATTGTAAGCCCGAATGCAGTTTTGAATATATTGTCGGCTTGTAAACTTTTATAACCTTCACCATTTGTCATGGCCACATCAACACTTACTTTATCACTAATTTTGTAGGCAACGCTGGTTCCAAGATCAGCACTGGCTGCTAAGCCGTATTCATCCTGAAATACTTTTTCCAAATAACGGTAACCCCAGAAGCTTTCCTGTACCTTAAACTGTGTAGTAGGAATTATACCGAAATCAACCGAAAGATTATTGTGTTCGTAATTCAAGAAGGCATTTTTCACAAAGGCTGTCATTTGTAGTTTACCTACTCCAGGATTAGCCACGTCATAAACAACAGTTCCTGAAAATTCTTTACTGAAGTGATGCTCATACCCCAGGTAAACACGTGTTATTTCGAACGCTGATAAGGAACTGCCATCAGAAAATGTACTGTGAAAATTACTAAACACCCGGATAATTGGTTTTCCGTTTGGTTTGAATGCTTCTTTGGGTTCCTGCGACATACCTAAAATCGTGATACAAAGTACCAACATGGTTGTAAGAATTGATTTTTTCATTTTATACTCAAGATTAAAATTGATTTCTATTAAGCCGGTACAAAGATGAGGCACTGCAATTACAGGCTTGTTACAGTATTATTACAAAACGATTAAATTAACAAGTTTGTAATCTTATCTAAATCAAAATAATCAATGAATCAAACAAATAAGACATTTTGCCTATCATTAATCCGGATAAAATACAATTACAATAAGATTAAAGGTTACATAAACGAGAAGGCACAAATTGAAAACCCTGAAGAAAAAATGGGGTCATTGCCTATCGGAGCAGATCGTTTGAAATGATTTCGGTGTAAAAGATCAACTGACTACTATAGCAATAACAAGAATGCTGAAATAACGGTAATCACAATTACGAATCCGCGGTAAGTATGTTCAGGAATTATTTTAACGAATTTAAACCCAAGCACAGCGCCCAAAGCAATGGCCGGTAAAGTGATCAGGTCAACAGTCAGGCTTTGGATGCTGATGTTATTCCAAACGAACATCTGCAATGGAAACTTTGAGATATTAATGATCAGGAAAAACCAGGCGCCGGTGCCAATGAAATTGTTTTTTGGAAGATGCATGGCCAGCAGGTAAATAGCAAATACCGGACCCGCCACATTGCCGATCATGGTTGCAAAACCGCCCAGAATACCCATCAATGCCGCAAACCACCATTTGTCAGGAAAAAAACGGGTTCCTTTCCTTTTGTCCTGCCAAATCATCAGCCCGATACTGAAAAATACCAAAATGGCAATCAGGTTTTTAAACTGTTCGTCGTTTACGATTTTGCCGATCCACAGCGCAATCAGAAGGCCAACCACTGCCCAGGGCAGAACTTTGATCAGGTGGGTCCAGTTGGCATGACGGCGGTAATAAGCCACTCCAAAAATATCGGCCATCATCAGGATAGGAAGCAGCACTCCGGTTGACTGTTTGGCTCCGAAAATAAATGCCAGAGCGGGTACAACAATCATCGAAACGCCCGGGACACCAACTTTAGACATTCCGATCAGCATTCCGCAAATTAAAATGATTCCCCATTCGAGGGCGTTAATGTGCAGCGGGGAGAGCAATTCCATACTTAATTATTTGATCCGGCGATAAAAGTAAAAGATTGGATTGGGATATCAATAAAATAAACGAAAGTTTTATGATCAGAAATGAAGGATTCGAAATTAACGATTTATCTGAATGTCATCGATTCGCAGCGATCTTCAATCAGAAACTGTCTATGCTGTATCCGTCCCCACCTGAAGAAATTCAGTGTGGCATTAAAGATTTGCCCCAAATCGGTTCTTCCGAAGTTACTTCATCCTTGGATTTCCACCATTTCCTTTCGCTTCTCTTTATTTCAAACTAACATTCGTATAATCGAGCCGAATATTTCCGTACTGATTTTCAATCTCAGAGAGTACTTGCTGAACCTCTTCCATCGTATTGGCCCGTAACAAGCGGATTCGTAAGTCACGGAAATTCTCCAGTCCGGGGAAATATTTATTAAAATGACGGCGCATCATCAGGATTCCACTCAGAACGTTGTCTTTCGATTCGATGGACAAATCAAGATGTTTTCGGACTTGCACCAGCACTTCAGAAACAGTTGGTGGAGGTAATAATTCTCCGGTTTTCAGGTAATGTTTTATTTCGTTGAAAATCCAGGGTCTCCCGATTGATCCGCGGCCGATCATCAGTGCATCTACCCCACTCTTTTCCAGAAATGCTTTCGCTTTTTCAGGTCCGTTAATGTCGCCGTTTCCAATAATGGGAATATGAATACGCTGACATTCTTTTACTTTTCCAATCATCTCCCAGTCAGCCTCTCCGGTGTATAACTGGTTGCGGGTCCGGCCATGAATTGCCAGCGCTGAAACTCCGGCGTCCTGCATTCGTTCGGCTACTTCCACAATAATTCTATTGTTATCGTCCCAGCCCAGACGGGTTTTGGCTGTAACCGGTAATTTTACCGCTTTTACAATGGCTTCGGTCATTTGCTGCATCAGGTCCGGAGTTTGAAGCATGCAAGCCCCGGCTCCTTTCCGCACAATTTTTTTCATGGGGCAGCCGAAATTGAGATCAATAAAATCAGGTTGTGATTCTTCAGCTAATTTGGCGGCATTAACCATCGATTCAATATCGTGCCCATAAATCTGAATCGCCACCGGTCGGTCAAAATCAAACAAAGTCATTTTTTGTTTCGTCTTCAGAATGTCACGAATCAGTGCTTCCGACGAAACGAACTCGGTGTAAACCACATCGGCGCCATTCTTTTTACAGATTTGCCGAAACGATTTAAAAGTCACATCCTCCATAGGCGCCAAAAACAATGGCATCACACCCAAATCAATTGTTCCGATCTTCACAGTCTTTATCTTTTAACGATCTTTGAAATTCGAGACAAAGTAAGTAACAAAGTATCAAAGTGACAAAGCGCCTGAAATTTTATCCCTGCGATCAATTTCACTTGCAAAATATCATGAAAGGCCAGAAACTTTGCTACATAGGTACTTTGTCACTTTATCCGTAACTTTACGCAACCAAAAAGGATCTTCTTCCGTCTGATATGAAATAAGGAATTAGAGCTAAATCTATAACTGGTAATTAAAAATTTAAAAACAAGTATCATGAAACTCAAATCTGTCATCAAATACGTATTAGTTTTTTTCCTTTTCACCGGAATAGCTTGTGAAGAAACGACTACTTTGGAGAACACCTTTACGATTGGCACGCCAAAAGCTTTTCGCATCAATCAACTTTATACTTCTACTGATGGCGTATATAATTTGTTGATTAATGAGATCGGAGATTCGCGTTGTCCGGAAGGAGTGGAATGTATTTGGTCAGGCGAAGTAACAGTAAAAGGCGAATGGACCGCCAACAAAAACAAATCGAATTTTGAACTGCATTCGATAATGAATCAACAGCAAACATATCCTACCGGATTTACCATTCAGATTGTTCATGCCGATCCCTACCCCAAATATGGCGCCGATTCAAAACCTGAAAATTTGGTGGTTACTATGCTGATTAAAGAGAAATAAGAAGCCTCCTTCATTATAATCATGATCCGATGACTTCGAGTTCATCGGATCAACAGCAGCATATTGCTAGATAAGGGTCACCCTTATTTTCTTATTCTTCAACCTGCTGTTATCGACCCGTTCAATAAGTTGATCCACTCCGGATGCCTCTACCCCAACAAAAGTGCAGTCCGTCTTGATTTCAATGATCCCCAACTGATCTTTACCAAGCAGGCCTTGTTTCATAAATAATCCTGCAATATCTCCTTTCGAAATTTTATCTTTTCTTCCGCCTGAAACAAACAGGGTTTTCCAGGTTGAATCTGACGTTTTTGCCGCCACCTTTAAGACTTCAATTTCAGCATTTTCGATAAAATCAGGTAGTTTTTCGTGTTGCCCTTTCAACACATAAGCGGTTCCATCATTGAACATCCGGGCGGTGCGTCCGTTCCGGTGAGTGAACTCATGACTCCGTTGCGGAAGCTGGTAATGAATGATGAATTTAATCTCCGGAATGTCGATCCCTCTTGCAGCAAGGTCGGTGGCTACAATTAACCGGTGAGTTCCGTTCCGAAACTTGATGAGCGCCCTTTCCCGGTCTTTTTGTTCCATTCCGCCATAAAAACAACCATGACCAATTTTGTTTTCACTCAGAAAGTCACTCACATCCTGAATGGTATCTTTTAAATTGCAAAAGATAATTCCCGGCTGATTCCCCAAATGACGGAGCAGATCTGCCAGAATCTCCAACTTATCCGGAGAATTGGAAAGTATTGTTTTAATCTTCAGTTGCGAAGTTCCCTGATCCAGGTAATTAATCAGGATTGGACTTTTTAATCCGACAAACTTAGGAATCTCCACTTCCTGTGTGGCTGAAGTCAGTATCTTTTTCCGGACATTTGGTAGCAAAACCAGAATCTCCTTCATTTCTGTTTCAAATCCGATCTCCAGCGATTTGTCAAATTCATCGAGAACAAGTGTATGGATAAACTCTGATGAAAAGTTCTCCCTTCGCAAATGATCGGCAATCCTTCCAGGCGTACCAATTAGCATGGCTGGCCGGTGTTTGATCTCCGTTTTATCTTTCGAACCGGCTCTCCCGCCGTAAACTGCATTGGCCTTATAACCCGTTCCCATTTCCCGGACCACCTGCTCGATCTGAATCGCTAATTCCCTGGAAGGGACAACAATCAATGCCTGAACTTCGGCACAAGTTATATCTAATTCTGCAATGATGGGCAGCAGGAATGCCACGGTTTTACCTGTACCGGTTGGGGAAAGTAATACAATTTCAGGATTGGAAAGAATAGCCTCCTGAGCCTCTTCCTGCATGGCATTGAGTTTCTCGATGCTCAGTTTTTCCAGAATATTCGTTTGATTTTTAATTGAACTTGACATCCGGCAAAGGTATAGTTAATTATATGGATTGTAGCAGAGCGAATTTATGATTGTGATTTTACTATCGGATTCGTTTCCATCCACTTCGAACCGTCTTCTCCTTTTACCTTTTTTCTGACTATTTCGCAATATTGAACGACCTTTATAGCTATTAATAATACCTGAACCACAAACAAATTTGTGAATTAACGATCTTTGCCTTCATTTCACTGGCAGAATGCCGGAATAAAGTCAGCCCAACAAATTTGAAATTTGTTGGGCTGACATCAGGATGCATGAAATGCAAACAGGCCTTATTTAACTACTGACCGCAAGTATTCAAGCACCGACCTGGCCTTGTCCTGATTAAGTTCAGGGTCAATCATAATAATGTTGTTGTATTTCTTTATCAGCGCTTTTACACTTGGATCTTTTTTCTGCATTTCTGCAGTGTTTAAAAGCAAATTCATGATGTATTCAGGAGTACGGTCTTTGGTGATGTTCCTGAGTGGCGGGCCAATTTTCAACTGGTCCAATTCGTGGCAAAGGACACATTTTTCATTGAAAATGCTTTTTCCTTCAGCAACCATTTTTTTGTCAATTGTTGGGTCAATTTTCAAACTTTTAATGGGGCCGACGCCAAGATTTTTATCCTGAGCAGTTGACTGCAAAATGCCGGCACCCATGCAAAGAAATGAAGCAATGGCCAACGAAAATACAAAAAAGAACAAATGCTTTTTCATAATCTATTCATATAAATATTAATTAAAAAGCGTTATCAATAATAAAAGTGGTATAATCTGTAAGAGTACTAATAATTTGAGATAATTATTTTTTAGATTATGGTATTAACATCGCAATAACATCGCATTAACAAAAAATGGTTTTCATCTTTATTCAGTTGTATAAGTTTGGAGTTATTAATTTCCATTTTTTATCAACAACTCTTCTTTCAGGGATACGAATTGATAACTTTACCTTTCCTGAACATCCGGTTTCAGGAATTAGTAATTTGTGACTTAATTCGCTGACAATGATACCTTTTACACATTTACATGTTCACTCCCAATACTCTATTCTGGACGGCGCTGCCAGCGTTAAAGGCCTGATTGCGAAAGCCAAAAAAGATGGCATGACAGCGCTCGCCCTGACTGATCATGGCAACATGTTTGGCGCCAAGGAGTTTTACGATGTTTGCCGGAAAGAAGGAATCAAACCCATCATAGGTTGCGAAACTTATGTGGCCGAAAACTCACGACACAACAAGAAAGACGCTAAGGTTGACCGCTCGGGATATCACCTTATTTTGCTGGCCAAAAACCTGGTCGGCTACCGCAACCTGCTCAAATTGGTTTCTGCCGCCTATACCGAAGGTTTTTACTACAAACCGCGCATCGATAAAGAGTTGCTCGAACAATATCACGAAGGCTTGATTGTTTCCTCTGCCTGTCTGGGGGGCGAAATTCCGCAACACATCATGGCCGGACACCTGAATGATGCCGATGAAACGATTCAATGGTTCAAATCCATTTTTGGCGATGATTTTTACCTGGAACTGCAGCGACATCCGTCTGAATTGCCGGAGATGCGCCGGAATGTTTATGAAAATCAGGTACTGGTGAATACTCAAATGCTGGAGCTGGCCAGAAAACACGAGGTAAAGTTAATTTGTACCAACGACATCCATTTCATCAACCAGGAAGATGCCGATGCACACGATTTGCTCATCTGCCTCAATACCGGTAAGGATTTGGACGATCCCATGCGAATGAGGTACACCAAACAGGAGTGGTTTAAATCTACTGCTGAGATGAATGCCTTGTTCGCCGATGTACCTGAAGCGCTCGCCAATACGCAGGAAATCACCGATAAGATTGAAGCTTATGAGTTGAATTCGTCGCCCATTATGCCCCTTTTCCCTATTCCTGAAGATTTCGGAAAATTAGTGGATTACCGGGCCCGCTATACTGAAGAGATGTTGCTTGAAGAATTTGGGGAGAAAGCCTTTGAAGAGCAGGGAGGTTACGATAAAGTATTGAGGGTAAAGCTGGAATCCGATTACCTTTCGCACCTGACCTGGAAGGGGGCAAAGCTGCGATATCAGGAACCATTTACCGAAGAACTACTGGAACGCATTGAATTCGAACTGAATACAATCAAAACGATGGGTTTTCCCGGCTACTTCCTGATTACCCAGGATTTCATTAATGAAGCGCGGCGAATGGACGTTCTGGTTGGACCTGGCCGTGGTTCGGCTGCCGGCTCAGTCGTTTCTTATTGCGTCGGAATTACTAACATTGATCCGTTAAAGTACGATTTGCTGTTTGAGCGTTTCCTGAATCCCGACCGCGTTTCAATGCCTGATGTGGATATCGACTTTGATGATGACGGCCGTCAGAAAGTGCTCGACTATGTCACCAATAAATACGGAAAAGATAAAGTTGCACACATTTGCACGTTCGGTACCATGGCAACCAAAATGGCCATCAAGGATGTAGCGCGGGTTCTGAAGCTGCCTCTTTCTGAAGCCGAACGCCTGACGAAGTTGGTTCCTGAAGCTCCGAAAATGAATTTCTTTACGGCATTCAAAGAAAGTCCGGAGCTGAGACAGGAATTGAAATCACCGAACGACCTGATTCGTACCACACTTAAATTTGCCCAAACTCTTGAAGGTTCGGTGCGGCAGACGGGAGTTCATGCCTGTGGAATCCTGATCAGCCGAGATCCGCTGACCGATCATATCCCGGTGATGCTTTCCAAGGACGATGAAAACCTGCTGACCACCCAGTTCGACGGGAAATATGTGGAAGACATTGGTTTGCTGAAGATGGACTTCCTTGGGCTGAAAACTCTTTCCGTTATCAAAGAAACGGTCGAAAACATTAAGCTTTCGCGCGGAATTACAGTCGATATGGACCATCTTCCGGAGAATGATCCCCTGACATTGGAACTTTTCAGCAACGGCGACACCACCGGAATCTTCCAGTTCGAGTCGCCCGGAATGAAAAAACATTTACGAAACCTGAAACCCAACCGTTTTGAAGACCTCGTGGCCATGAACGCCCTCTACCGTCCGGGGCCAATGGAAAATGTTCCATCGTTCATCAAGCGGAAACATGGTCAGGAAAAAATAGAATATGAAAGCCCGTTGATGGAACCCTACCTGAATGATACTTATGGCATTACCGTTTACCAGGAACAGGTGATGCTTCAATCGCGGGCGCTTGGCGGTTTTACCCGTGGCGACTCCGATTCGCTGCGTAAAGCAATGGGTAAAAAACAGATTTCCCAGATGGACAAACTGAAAGAGAAGTTTCAGATTGGCTGCATGAACAATCCAAAGTTTGTAGAAGGTTGCGAAAAAGAAAACAAAGATCCGCATAAACTCATCGATAAAATATGGAAAGACTGGGAAGCATTTGCCAGTTACGCGTTCAACAAATCACATTCGGTTTGTTATGCTGCGGTAGCTTACCAGACCGGCTATTTAAAAGCGCATTATCCGGCCGAATTTATGGCGGCCAACATGAGCCGGAACCTGAGCAACATTGTTGAAATCACGAAACTGATGGAAGAATGCAAGCGCATGAAAATGAATGTCCTGGGGCCTGACGTGAGTGAAAGTTACGCCAAGTTCACGGTAAACAAAGCCGGAAACATCCGGTTTGGAATGGCTGCGATCAAGGGAGTTGGAGAGGGCGCTGTTCAGGATATTATTAAAGCCCGCAAGGGAGGTGTCTTCAAAGATATTTATGATTTTGTGGAACGGGTTAGCCTTCAGTCGGTGAATAAAAAAAACCTTGAAGCGCTTGCAATGGCCGGAGCATTCGATTCATTTAAAAAGCACACCCGCAGCCAGTTTTTTGCTCCTGACGAAAGCGATCAGACGTTTATCGAAAAGCTGATTCGTTATGGAAATAAAATGCAGTACGAAAGCAACAACATGCAGCCTTCGCTTTTTGGTGAAATCATGTCGGGTCAATCGGTTCAAAAACCTGAACCACCAATGGTGCCGGAATGGGCTGATCTGGTATTGCTCGAAAAGGAAAGAAGCCTGGTGGGGGTTTACCTGACTTCCCACCCGCTCGATAAATATAAAATTGAAATCGAAACACTGGCCACTAAAGATGTTACCTTTAAAGATCTGAACAGCAATATCGATGCTCTGAAAGGCCGTGAACTGACGCTGGTTGGGATGGTCAGCGAAGCCAGGGAAAGCTTTGGGAAAACAGGAAAACCTTACAGCCAGATCGTTTTGACCGACTATACCGATTCATATAAAATGTTCTTTTTCGCTAAAGACTATGTCGAGTATGGTAAATATTGCAAACCAGGCCTTTACCTGATGGTCAAAGGAGTGGTTCAAAATAGGTACGGTGGCGATCAGCTTGAATTTAAGGTCAGTAAGATTGAGCTGATGGATGAGATCCGGGAGAAGTATTTCAGGAGTATCACGGTAAAGATTCCACTTACGGTACTTACGGGTGATATTATTTCCGATCTGGAGCGACTTACGGCAAACAGTAAAGGAAAATCGATGCTGCGTTTCGATATTTACGATCTCGAAACAAATATGATGGTTAATCTGTTCTCAAGAAATACCCGGATTGAAATAACAGATGAATTACTTGCCTATTTTGAAAAGCAGGAAGATCTTGTTTTTAAAATTAATTAGGCTAATTTTGTGAGCACTTTGAGGTTTGGTTTTGTAACAGTATTCACACTAAAAAATAAAATAATATGGCTTTAGAAATTAATGATGCAAATTTTGAAGAATTGGTTCTTCAATCGGATAAGCCGGTTTTAGTTGATTTTTGGGCTGAATGGTGTGGCCCGTGCCGCATGGTTGGACCTATTGTTCAGGAACTTTCGGAAGATTACGCCGGAAGACTGGTAGTTGGAAAAGTTGATGTTGACAGCAACCCAGGTATTGCTTCTAAATTTGGCATCCGGAACATACCAACGATCTTGTTCTTTAAAGGCGGTGTTGTGGTAGATAAACATGTTGGCGCTGCACCAAAAACAACCCTTTCATCAAAAGTTGACGGAATTCTCTAGAAAATAAATTTTCAGAAAAAAAGGCATAGGAAAAATTGTTTCTTATGCCTTTTTTATTAAAAAGAATTAATGCCTGAACACAGAAATACAAAGGCATCATGTTATATTGTTGTGGGGGTGTTGCCGTCGGAATTGGAAGCTGGGTGTCGCGATTTTTAATCGCGCTTAATGAAATGGAGATTGAAAATCTCCGCACCCAATAACAATCGAATGACAACGAATGACTACTTTTGACCACAAATGACTAATTCCGGCTTCTTGAACAACTTACTCGACATCCAGCAGTTTCAGCAATTCGATAACCTCGAATTCATCTCAAAAGAGGTGGTAGAAGGTTTTATTACGGGTTTGCACCGAAGTCCGTTTCATGGTTTCTCGGTCGAATTTGCCGAACATGCCCTCTACAATACCGGCGAATCGACCAAGCACATTGACTGGAAACTGTTTGCCCGCACCGATCGCCTGTATGTGAAACAATACGAAGAAGAAACCAACCTTCGCTGCCAGATAGTGATCGACACTTCCTCTTCGATGCTTTTTCCCTTCGAAAAAGGGAAACCTTCCAAAATTAACAAACTGGCCTTTTCGGTTTATTCGGCTGCTGCCATCATTTACCTGCTCCGGAAACAGCGCGATGCAGTCGGGCTTTCGTTATTTTCAAACGACATCGAATTTCATTCTGAAGCACGCCTGTCATCGGTTCACATCGAATTGCTTTACAATCAGCTGGCATCACTGCTGAAACAGGAACAGTCCGAGCTAAATAAAAAAACAAACACGGTGGATGCCTTACACATGATTGCCGAAAATATTCACAAGCGTTCGCTGGTCATTCTGTTCACCGATATGATTGAGCAGGAAAAGACGGACGAATTATTTGAAGCCTTACAACACCTGAGATACAACAAGCACGAAGTACTGCTTTTCCATGTGACCGACCATCGTCAGGAGCGTGAGTTCGACTTCCGAAACCAACCTTACCGTTTTGTAGATCTGGAGACCGGCGAACACCTCAAATTTTCGCCACACGACCTGAAAAACAATTACCAGAAGGCCATTTCGGAATATTTCGAAGAAATGCGCGTCCGCTGCGGACAATATCACATCGATTTGGCTGAAGCCGATATCAACGAAGATTTTAAACACGTGCTTTATACTTACCTTCTGAAACGGAAGCGACTTTTTTAAAAGCCCCATCCCCTTCCCTTCCCCAAAATTGGGAAGGGAGTTGGCCATCAAGATTAGAAACAAATTCGGTTGAAGAGAATTTTTTCTATCTGGCCTTTTCATTTTGGCACATTATTCCAGAATATGCAGGGTCTTAGCCTCGCCCTTGGGGGGCGAGGTTGGAGTGGGGCTTTATTCCTCTGCCGGAAATAATTCACAGCTTATCGGGTAATGGTCGGAATGGTTGAGGGTTGAGACTTCAAAATTATAGCTGGTGTATTTCGGGCTATAAAAAATGTAATCAATGCGGAACGAAGGCAATTTCCCATTATAGGTATTCGCTGTCCCTTTGCCGGATTGGGAAAATGAATCTTCCAGATCGCCCCTCACCGTACGGTAAGTAAACGAAACCGGTGTGTCGTTAAAATCTCCGCAAACAATCACCGGATAGGGACATTGATTCAGGTGTTCGCGAAGAGCGGCAGCCTGTTCTGCCCTTTTAATTAAGGCTTCTTTGAATTTCACCCTTAACCCCATTATTTTCTCTTTGGTTTTCTGGTGGTTTTCAAAATCCATGGAGTCGATGGTATTTATTTCGGTCGGACGGAGCCGGTACGATTGGAGATGACAATTGTAAACCCTTACTGTATCCAAATTCATCAGAATGTCTGTAAAAATGATCATGTTCCCGGAATTTTTAAACCTGATTTCGCCCATGTTTAGAATCGGGAAACGAGTCATGGTAAGTTGTCCTCCGGTATTGCTACTATGAGCCAACTGCATGTGACTGATCTGAGAAAGTTTGTGATTTCCGATGTCAAAAATCTGTCGCTTATTAAGTCTGACTTCCTGAAGACAAATAATATCAGCATTTTCTTGTCTAAGGAAATTCAGGATATGGTCGGCATTTTCCTTATTCGGAAAATCAGTGTTCCCCATGAAATACCTCACATTGTAACTGGTAATCTTAATTCCTTTTTCCGGAGTCCTCCGTCCTGAAAATTGCAGATAGTTTCCAATGTGGTTATATCCGGCCAGAATAACCAGTAGTGAGAAAAGTATAAATTTCGGCTTGATAATCACCCATAATACCATAAAAACCAGGTTCACAATCAGAAGGTAAGGATAGGCCATTCCGAACAAGGCAAAAAACCAAAATTCTTCCGGACTGATAAATACCGAAATTGAAGCCATGCCCAAGGCAAATACAGCTACAAGATTTAAAAGTAAAAGTGTATATACAAAAAATTGTTTCAAAGGGATTGTGGTTAATGGTCCAACTATCACGCGTTCGTATGCAGCTAATACAAATATATTAATTTATTAGCAGCAATAGTCTGGGATAAGACTGAACGGGTGGCCGAAGATTTATGAGAAGCTGGACATTCCCTGGATGTCTGTGATTACACAATGACAATTCAAATCGAATAGAATTTCAACACTAAAGTTTATTGATCAAAGAAGCCTGGCAGGCGGCGCCAAAGCCATTGTCAATATTGACAACCGATACACCGGCGGCACAACTGTTCAGCATCGATAACAGCGCAGATAATCCCTGAAAGTTGGCGCCGTATCCAATGCTTGTTGGCACACCAATTACCGGTTTATCCACGAGTCCGCCAACCACACTGGCCAGCGCTCCTTCCATGCCTGCAACGACAATAATAACTCTTGCATTCCGGATGACTTCCCATTTGTTGAACAGACGGTGAATACCTGCCACACCCACATCATAAATTGGTTCCACTTTATTATTTAAAAACCGGGCTGTTTCAACCGCTTCTTCGGCAACCGGAAGGTCGGAAGTTCCGGCTGAAATAACGGCAATATATCCTTTTCCTGAAAGCTCTTCTTTATGCTTATAAACAATGGTTTTTGCCAGAGGATTATAGCGCGCATCAGGCACTACACTTTTAACCGCTTCAAATATTTCTTCGTTCGCGCGGGTTGCCAGAATGTCCATACCTTTATGATACATGCGTTCGGCAATTAACCTGACTTGTTCTGTGGTTTTTCCTGACGAATAAATCATCTCGGGCAAGCCGGTCCGATGCAGACGGTCGGTATCCAGATGGGCAAATCCCATTTCTTCAATGCCTCGTTTGGTTAAATGCGATAAGGCTTCCGCCAGCTCCATATTGCCATTTTTATGCATTTCAAGAATTTCACGAATATCCATTTCAGCAGTTTTTAGTAATGATTTTTTCTACCTCATTCAGGCTGAGCCCATGCTGGCTGGCCAGTTTCTTCAGCTCATCAAATTCGGGTTTGAACCGGATCTCCTTACCCTGAAAATAACTGTATTTCACGTTCACTTTCCCCAATTCAGTTTCAATTTCTTTTTCCTGACGCTCCAAAACCGTTTTTGTCACCGCATATTCCCTCAGCCCAATGGTCGTACTATTTCTGAAAATGATTGCTTTTATTTCCAACTTGATGCGGCTGTTGCAAAGGACAGACAAGGTATTGGCAGGCCTGGATTTTTTCATGATAATCGGCGTCAAAAACACATCGCTGGCGCCGGCATCAAAGAGTTTGCTGAAAAGATGATCATACCATTCCGGATTCATATCATCAATATTACATTCCACCATCCAGGCATCTTCAGAAGTTGTACGGTCCGAAATGTTGCTGGTTTCTGCCAGGTAAACCCTCAGAACATTGGGAACTTCCGAAACATCGCGCTGCCCGATTCCATACCCGGTTTTCCGGATCTGGAAATCGATCTGATCGGTGAATTCATCCACGGTGGCAACAAGGATCGCGGCGCCTGTTGGCGTAGTCGCTTCGTGCTGTACCAACCCGGTTCTGACAGGCACATGCTGAACAATCAACGCGGTGGCCGGAGCCGGAACAGGCATGATTCCATGAGCACATTTTACCATTCCGCCACCCAACTGGATAGGAGACGACATGACTTTGTCCACTTTCAGATAATCCAGGCAAATGGCTGCTCCAACAATGTCAGCAATGGAATCCAATGCCCCAACTTCATGAAAATGAACCGCTTGTTTGCTGATGTTGTGAACTTTGGCTTCGGCTTCAGCAATCAGGTCGAATATTTTAAGCGACATGGCCTTCACTTCCGAAGAAAGACTGCTCCGGTTGATCAGTTCCTCCACATGACGTAAATGTCGGTGTTTTTCATTCTCCGGATTTTCAATGATGACGGTAGCTTTGGTTCCTGAAATCCCTCTCCGGATGTCTTTCTGAATTTCCAAATGAAATCCCGCAATATTGAGTTTCTGAAGCCCGGCAATCAAATAGTCAGGATCGGCACCCAGATCAACCATGGCGCCCAGATTCATATCTCCGGAGATCCCGGCAAAACAATCGTAATATAATATTCTCATTTTACATCAATTTTATTCATCCGCAATTCTGTTTATTATGATCGTGCCGGAGGCACAAAATGTGGGTAGAAGTTTAAAATGTCGTTATATATTTCGTCCCAGTCGGGACGAAACCTTACATTTCAATTAATTTTCTACCCATATAATATCCCTAACGGGATTTAAAAACTAAATTATTTAGTCCCTTAAACCTTTATTTTGAAGTTTTTTCAAATACAGAGGAACTTAATATCCGATTCATTTTTCCTGAAATCAAACCTTCTTCATCAATTTCTATCCGGGCAAAACCAATCTTTTTGATTTCACCGATCACAATGTCTTTGATGGAAAGAAGTTTCTCCAAATCATCTTTTCGAACTTCAATCTTGCCATAAGTTCCAAAATGACGAACCCTCACATCTTCAAAACCATAGCTGTTCAAAAGGTCTTCAGCCGCCTCAATTTGTTTCAGTTTTTCAAGCGTTACAGCCTGGTTGTATGGAATGCGTGAACTCAGGCACGGACTGGCAGGTTTGTTCCAGTTGGGCAAATTGAAATGTCTGGCAATCTCCCGGATCTCTTCCTTGTTTAATTTGCAATCGACCAAAGGAGAGAGTACAAGGTTCTTTTTTGCCGCATCAATACCGGGTCGGTAGTCGCCCAGATCGTCGTAATTGGTACCGCTTAGAATTTCAAAACCGGGAAATTCTTTTTTCATTTCCTGAAGGTCGTGAAACAAGTGATCCTTGCAATAAAAACAACGATTGATCGGGTTTTGACTGTAACGGATATCAGCCAGTTCATTGGTTTTTATAATGCTTAGCTGAATGTCAAACTCTTCACAAAACGATTGAGCCAGGTTGAAATCTTTGTTTTTCAGGCTTTCGGAATTTGAGATTACGCCAATGGCACAATCACGACCCTGGAATTTCCGGGCCAGGTAAAGCACTAAAGTGGAATCAATTCCACCGGAAAAGGCCACCAGTGAGCCTTTTCGTTGCCTGAACCAGCTCTCTGCCGATTGGAGCTTTTCTTTTAATATTGGATTAAGATCATTCATGTTTTTCTAAAAAAATTACTCCGTTTTACTCATAATTAGCTTTCCGTGTTGGATACCTTTGATTCCGATCATCTTATCTGACAGTTCCGTTAACCGGCGTGAGGCGCCTTTTACAGCGATAATCTCCATACAATTTTGTTCGCTCAGGATAAATTGTTGAACACCAATCACCACATCACGGTACTGAAGTTGAAGTTCGGCTGAGTGGGTGCGGATTTCTGGCTTCTGGCTACTGTAAACCATTACAATTGCACCTGCAACCAGGTTATCGCATTTCCATTTCTGCTCCACCAGGTTTTTCTCGATCAGGTAGCGGATAGCCTGCGACCGGTTCGAGAAATTGTTCTCGGTCACATACTGATCAAGGGCTGTCAGCAGTTCTTCCTCCAACGAAACTCCAAAACGGGAAACCGACATGTGTTACTTTATTGCTGATTCGTGTTATTTGGGAACGAAGATAAATGATTGGGTGGATTTTCCAAATAAAATCTGATGTTTCCGGAATTAAATCAAACAAATCAGGAGAGATTGACTTTAATCACGTCAGTTCGAAATAAGGTCGTTGATTAAATGTATATGTAAACTGCCCCAGCCCCAGCCCTTCCCCAACAATGGGAAGGGAGTTCAGGCATTGGAAATTCTGAAAAGACGTGCTTTAAAGAGCATGCGTTCAGACTTTGCAGGATCTAAAGCCCCCCGTTTGGGAGATTAGTGGGCAATTTTAAGAAGTTAATTTATTCATATCTGTGATTACCAGAAACTATTATATCGAACTCAGGTTATTTTGCCGCTGTTTGTGCTGCACAAATTCATTTTTACAAATGCCAATCCATGCATTCAGTATTTAAAGTACCAAAGCAGAACATGTAATTTATGCCATGCTCTGCTAAACGTCAAGATGATTTTGTCAGGCCGTAGTTATTAAAAACCAACACCTCCTGCTTTGTCAAACAGAAGGTGTTGGAACTTGAATTCTGGAATCCGGAATTCTTTTACAACTCTTTAATCCGGATATTCCTGAATTTCAGATCAGAGCCATGACCGAGGAAGCCAATGTGGCCGGTGTGGCGCAGCAACCCCGGGTGATTCTTGTGATCTGCCGTTCCTTTTTTGCTGGCTTCCTTCATGTTTCCATCCAGAATGACGGTTCCATTCAGGGTAATTTTAACATCGTCCCCTTTTACGATCACTTCCTCATAGTTCCAATCGCCAACTGGTTTCAGGAAACCTCGTTTTGCCGGGATAATTCCGTAAACGGAACCGTGGTACTGATAAGGTTCCAAATCCTTGTAAATATCAGCGGTGTTATCCAGAATCTGTAATTCTTTTCCTTCATAGGCAGCATCTCCTTTTAGAGGGGCATGAATTCCAAGTCCGTTGTTAGCGCCGGGTGTCAGCTGAAATTCAAACCGGAATATGAAATTGGAGTATTCCTTTTCGGTAAAAATATTTCCATGCCCGCCTTCTTTCGGGCTCACAACCATCATTCCGTTTTCAGGAGTATAATCGATCTTGTCGCCAACCCAATTGTTGAGGTCTCTGCCATTAAATAACAATTTAAATCCTTCAATCTCTTCCTGTGCACTCAACAAACTTACATCGGTATTCAGTTCTTTCACAAACAGGTTGCGGAAAGCCAGATCGGTTCCGTGAGCCTGCAATTCGATGGCATCTTTCGCGAAAATAGGAATCGACCGGTCCCAGTAGTTTTCCATCACCACATTGTCAACCACCAATATTCCGTTCAGGTAAACGGTTACATGCTCGCCAACCATCCGGATTAAGAATGTATTCCAGTCGCCAATGGCATTGTCGGCCAATACCAGCGGTTTGCTCGGGTTTTTCTGGTTGTTGTACAAACCGCCAGAACCTACCTGAGCGCCAACATCCACACGCGAAGTGTCCCAGATTTGCACTTGGGGTGCACCTCGCAGATAAATTCCGCTATCGCCGTTTTTGCTGATTCTCCAGTTCACCAGCATTTCGAAATCGCCGTACATTTTTTCGGTACACAGATTGTCGCCCGAACCGTTAAAATTAATACAATCATCCTTTACCGACCAGTTATTCAGCATTTTCACATCAGCTTCAGTTTGTGCTTTGGCCAGTTCTTCCGGCTTCATTTTAGCACGGACAACCGGATTTTTCACCAATCCATGCCAGCCACTCAAATCCTTTCCGTTGAAAATGCTCACAAATCCCTTTTCTTTTGGCATTTTTTCGAGGTATTCGCGCACGTCAATCACGTCGTACTGACTATCCGGACCTGTCATTTTACCCATCACTTTGGTCAATACTTCCGAAACAAATTCACCGGTCATCCCATTCTTTTTTCCTGAAGATGGCAATGCCAGACTTTTTGCAGTAGAAGCCGCTGAAGCGCCCAATTCGGGATCGTCGAGATAGGCAGAAACGAAAACCAGCGAAAGGAAGGTCCTTATATTTTTGGCAGCCTGAATGACTGCTGTTTTTTCCTTTGCATTCGTACACTCAGGCATCAGTTTTTCAATCATCAGCAATTTCTGATCGTCGGGTAAATCCGAATCAAGTGTTATCCGGATATAAGATTTCAGGGCATCCGCTCTGAATTGACTCAAGGCCGGATTGGTAAACACGCCGAACAAATGAGGCGCTACCGAAGCATCCTTCCAGTTCGAAAGCGACACAAAAGCGGCCTCTCGTTCTGATGGACTGCCATTTTTAAGAAGGTCGAGCACCGTTTTTAAAGCTTTCGGATCGTTAAGCGACGAAAGCGCCGGAATTAGTTTGTCCGTTTGCCCTCCAGTCTGAATCGCTTTCAGAACCAGTCCGGCATCAGGTTTTATTGCTCCTGAATAGATTGCAATCAGTGCATTCTGTATGTTTTCTACTGATTTTTTATCGTTGGTTTGCTGAAGCAAAGCAATCAATTCGCCAGCATTTCCGGCCTTCGAAACATTTTCAAGCGCAGCAAAAGCGGCTGACCGGATGTCTGTATTTTCTGATTTGCATAAGTTCATCATTTGTGCGTATGAATCTGTCGCACGACGGGCGCCCAATACATTAACCAAAACGACTTTGCCGGCCTCGTTCATGCCATCGAGTTGGGCAGTCAACAAACTACATTCTTTAAGTGAGCAGGTGTTGCGCAATGCTTTTTCAATTTCGGTCCGTTCATTTGCACTTTTGGCTTTCTTCAACTGTTCGAGCAAAACCGGTACTGCATTGGCTTTCTGATTAGTTGCCAGCGAACGGATTGCTTCAATTCTCACGATTTCGTCTCCGGAAGCTAATTTCGGAAGAATGGCTTTATTCAAAACCTCTGCTTCAGGACGATAAGCCAGAAAATGAAGAATTTCAGCCTGAGTTTCGGCTGGCGCCTTTTTCATCGCGGCAATCCATGAGCCCATGTTTTCGCTGTTCAGTTGAAGAGCCGCATTGTCGAGCACAGCATTGCGATAGGCTTTATTTTTATGCTTAATTTCTTTCAGGAACAAGGCATTCGAACCAAAACCCGGAACAGCCAAGGCCGATGAACGGTAAATTAACTGATTTTCCTGAATGCAATTTTTCATGACCGCAGCACATAACTGATTGCTCAGTTTAGATTCACCCTGGGCGGCCAGGTTTTTGGCATACTGAAGGTAAGCCACCATTGTTTCGGCTTCGTCGGGTTGAAATTTTACAGCATTTGCAGCAGATTCGAAAGTAGCAACCGAGGCTATTCCACCCATGTTGGCCAGTGCTGCAAGTACCTGTTTCAATAAAGCACCATTCGCTGTTTTAGACAATTCGATTAAATACAACTCAGCTGGTTGATATTTGATCACACCCAATGTTTTTACCATGGCCTGAAGTTGCAGGTCTTTTTTATCGGATATGTTTTTCAGAATCATCGCGCCAGCTTCAGAAGTGCCGATAGCTGCCAGGGTCGAAAGTGCTGGTCCGTATGAATCGGAGGAGTTCAGAAAACGGCCCATACTGACTACTGTTTCTGAACCGCCACAATATTTCAGTCTCAGGATGAAAAATGACTTCACTTCCTTGTCTGAAGCTTTTTCGAGAGCTTTTAAAAGTGAACTTTCAACCAGTTGCCTTTCCTTTTCACGGTTTGCAGCTCCGGCATACTGAGCCAGACTTTCCAATGCAAAACGGGCCTGAGTGTCGTTGCCGGTACCCAGCGGAACAATCAGATCGCAAAATTTAGTTATTCCGGGAGCGCCGGTTTCAATCATCTGGAGCATCATTTTAGCCATATGCTCGCCGTTTTGAGCCGGAAACTGCGCTAAAATATCCGCCACCTTGGTTTCGAGGCTGCGGTTATCCTGGCTAAAAGCCGGAACAATTAGGAAAACGGCCAGTAATACGGCCAATATATTTTTTGTAATGTTTTTCATACAATCATGTTTTTGTTAATTATTACAATGCGATTAAAAATCGCAACACCCAAACCCGGAACTCGTAACCCGGAACTCGTAACCCGGAACTCGAAACTCGAAACTATATCTTCCATTCTCCACGCATTGGCTGATTAATCAATCGATTGGCTTCATCATCGTTGATAAAGGTTTGGGAAACCGGATCGTATTCGAGCGTGCGGCCCAGTCGTAAAGCCAGAACACCCATATTTACAATCGTAGCAGAGCGGTGTCCGTTTTCTTCGTTCAGGGCAAATTTTTGCCGTGTCCGGACCGATTCGCTGAAGATGCCAATTTGTGGTTCTGGATCGGGAAGGGTATCGATCAGTGCTTCCAGGTTCGGAATGTCCGATTTAAAACCTTTGAAGATTTTACCATTTGGACCTTCAATATAGGCAGCGCCCTGATCTTTATTTTCGCCGTCCAGGATAATCTGACATCCATCGGCGTATGTATAAGTTATTTTTCGCCAGATTCCGATGGCATCGTAATCCTGCTGTGGTGCATCCACCTCAACCTTTACCGGGCTGGTATGATCTTTTCCAAGAAAATACTGAACCGGATCGATGTAATGCTGGCCCATGTCGCCCAGGCCGCCACCATCGTAATCCCAGTATCCGCGGAAAGTCTGGTGTACCCGGTGAGGATTGTAAGGTTTTTCGGGAGCTGGTCCGAGCCACATGTTGTAGTCGAGGACCTCAGGAACGGATTGCGGTGACAGATTGGTTTTTCCAACCCAGTAGAATTTCCAGTCGAAACCGGTGACTCCGCTAATGGTGACTTTCAATGGCCAGCCCAAGACACCGCTTTCAACTACCTTTTTCAGTGGTTTAACCGGAGTTCCCAATCCGTAAAAATTGTCTTTGAAGCGGAACCAGGTATTCAGGCGAAACATTTTGCCGGTGGCATGAATGGCTTCCACCACCCGTTTGCCTTCTCCGATGGTACGGGTCATCGGTTTTTCGCACCATACGTCTTTTCCGGCCTGCGCAGCCATTACTGACATAATGCCGTGCCAGTGCGGAGGAGTGGCAATGTGTACAATGTCGATTTCCGGACGAAGCAATAATTCCCTGAAATCGGAATACCCTTTCACGTCCGGACCTACTTTCTTTAAAGTTGAAGATAAATGGTCTTTGTCTACATCACAAATGGCAAGAAGTCTGGTGCCTTCGTAAACAATATGTCCTTGTCCCATTCCGCCAACCCCGATAATGGCCTTGGTTAATTGGTCGCTAGGGGCTAGAAAACCATTTCCGCCCAGTACATGCCGGGGAATAATCGTTATCGCAGCAGCTGCAACCAGCGATTTCTTCAGAAAATCGCGCCGGTTGTTCTTTTGTTCATTCATATTAATGATTTAGTGGTATAGGTTTTAACGCTGTTAAATTACGATAAAGAAATTATATGACGTTAAAATTGATTGTTAATAAATCCAACAAGATAAACACGGGCGTCTCTTTTTTACAAAAAGAAACATGGAAAAACGACAACAGGTGGGCCGTTAACCAGTTTCTATTGCCCGGTTGGCAGTGAGCATGGAATCAGCAATGCTGGTGACACTGAATTGAAATACCTGGTTATCAGGAAATACATCGATGAGTAATCAACTATAAAGTAATTGCTAAAAGGCTGTTTAAATTGCATTTACAAAGAATCCGGTCTGAAGAAGTCATGTTGTTTTTTGCCTGTCGAAGCCAACAATTTATCTGAATGAAATTCTTTACCTTTGTAAAAAGAGCAAAACTATCAGTTAAGAAATGCACCATGAAAAAAGAGATAATTCAAGAACTTCTAAACAGATTTGAGAATGCCTGTTATGATTTTAATGGAATTGAATGTTGGAGTGCAAGAGAATTACAGGAGTTATTTGGATATACTCAATGGCGCAATTTCTTGAATGCCATCGAAAAGGCAAAAAAATCTTGCGAAAGTGCAGGAGAAAACATCTCCGATCGTTTTGCTGATGTCAGCAAAACGATACCAATGCCAAAAGGTGCTGAGAAAGTGATAGATGACATTGCCTTAACACGTTACGCTTGTTATTTAATTGCGCAAAATGGAGATCCGTCAAAACCGGAAATTGCTTTTGCCCAAAACTATTTTGCAGTTCAAACCCGCCGTGCTGAAATTATTGAACAAAGACTTTTAGAGTATGAACGAGTAAAAGCACGTGAAAAACTTAGCCAGACGGAAAAACAACTTTCAGGAATTTTGTTTGAACGTGGAGTGGACAACCAAGGATTTGCAATCATTCGTTCAAAAGGCGATCAGGCATTATTCCGTTTGTCAACTCAACATTTAAAAAAGAAGATGGGAGTGCCGGATAATAGACCTGTTGCCGACTTCCTTCCCACAATAAGCATAAAAGCAAAAGACCTTGCAGCTGAAATGACCGGATTGAATGTACAAACGAAAGATTTAAAGGGACAAAATCCGATTGAAAAAGAACATGTAGAAAATAGTTCTGCGGTTAGAAACATGCTGGTTGAAAGAGGCATTCATCCGGAAAATCTGCCACCCTCAGAAGATGTTAGAAAAGTTCAAAGAAAATTGGAGAGTGATAATAAGAAGGTGTTGAATGAAGCCAACAAGAAAAAGTAAAATGCCTTGCCAGAATGTTTTAATGGCAGGAAAGGCTTTTTTGCCTGTCGAAGCCAACAATTTATCTGATTGAAATTCTTTATCTTTGTAAAAAGACAGATACCATGAAAGCAATAGAATTTAGATCGAAACTGAGCCACAATAGGATACTGATTCCGAAAACGATGCAGGAAGAGCTCAAAAAATTTGATGAAAAAAACATTCGGGTAATGATCTTACCTGATGAAATTGATGTGGATAATGACCTTGTTTTAAAACAAACAACTGCTCTACAATTCCTTAATGGGTATGCCGATTCCGATTCAATTTACGATAACTATTAAGTATGGATCACTTGAAATTTGGGCAAGTTGTATTACTGCGATTCCCGTTCACTGATGGCATTACTTTTAAAAGAAGACCAGCATTAATCATCGCTGATAGCGGTGATGGAGATGTGATTGTTTGCAGGATAACAAGTAAAATTTATCACTCTGATTTCGATATTGAGATAATCAATTTAGAAAAATCAGGATTAAAGCTTCCTTCCGTAATTCGGGTTCATAAAATTGCCACTCTTGAAAAGAATCTAGTTGAATTGAAGATGGGCCAAATTGGGAACATTTTAAAAGTTAAAGTTCAGGATGTGATAAAATCCCTTGTAGATTAGATATTCTTGCTTTGTAAAACAACCCACTTTCTCATAAATCTTCAATTAAAATGGAACACCAAACCAATCCACAACTCGAACTTGCGTTTAACTTTCTCCAATATACCAACCAAAATATTTTCCTGACCGGAAAAGCCGGAACCGGGAAAACCACTTTTTTGCGTAACCTGAAGAAACTGTCCCCAAAACGGATGGTCGTGGTTGCACCAACGGGCGTAGCAGCCATCAACGCAGGGGGAGTTACCATCCACTCGTTTTTCCAGATGTCGTTCGGACCACAAATACCTGTTGATCCGGATCAGCAGCGACAAATGGCAATTCCAACCGATGGAAATGTTGCTGCCGGGATCAAACGGTTCAGTCGCGAAAAAATCAATATCATGCGAAGCCTCGACTTGCTGGTGATTGATGAAATTTCGATGGTTCGGGCAGATATTCTGGACGGAATTGACGAAGTGCTGCGGCGTTACAAAAATCGGTACAAACCCTTTGGCGGCGTGCAGTTGCTCATGATTGGCGACCTTCAGCAGCTGGCTCCTGTAGTCAAAGAAGAGGATTGGGCCATTCTGAAACCTTATTACGACACCTGCTTTTTCTTCAGTAGCCACTCCCTGAAACGGTCGAAATTTGTCGGTATCGAATTGAATCATATTTTCAGGCAAAGCGATCAAAGGTTTATCGACTTGCTGAATAAAGTTCGGGAAAACCGGATGGACACGATCACCCTTCAGGAACTGAACAAACGGTACATTCCGGGATTTAATCCGGAAGAAAAGGAAGGATACATTACGCTCACTACGCACAATTACCAGTCGCAACAGATCAACGATTTGAAACTTGGGAAACTGGCAACAAAACTTCACCATTTTACAGCAGATGTAAAAGGCGAATTTCCGGAGTATTCGTACCCCACCGATCCTGAACTGGCCTTAAAAGTTGGTGCGCAGGTGATGTTCGTCAAAAACGATACAGAGAAACGATTCTATAACGGTAAAATCGGTAAAATAACCGCGATCGAAGACGACCTTGTTTATGTACTTTGCCCCGGTGAAACCTTTCCCATCGAAGTTGAACGGGCAGAATGGCAAAATGCAAAATACTCGCTCAACGAAACGACTCAGGAGATTCAGGAGGATGTGATTGGTACTTTCACTCAATTTCCGCTGAAACTGGCATGGGCCATTACCATTCATAAAAGCCAGGGACTGACCTTCGAAAAGGCCATCATCGATGCACGTGCTTCGTTTGCTCACGGTCAGGTTTACGTGGCTTTGAGCCGCTGCAAAACTCTGGAAGGATTGGTATTGAGTTCTCCAATTGCAGATTTCAGTGTTAAAAACGATACCACGGTCATTCAGTTTACCGATGACGTGGAGCGAAACCAGCCTGGCCCTGCCGAACTTGAACAATCACGCAAAGAATACGTGCAACAATTGCTAAGCGACCTGTTCGATTTCAAGCCCATGCAGCGCCAGATCCATTATTTGCAGAAACTATGGGAAGAACATTCAGCGCAGTTGCTTGGTACGCTGAAAACCCAGCTGCAAAGTATGACTCAGCCTTTGCAAACTGAACTTATTGAGGTTGCAGGTAAATTCGACAACCAAGTCCGGCAATTGATTGCGACCACACCCAACGCCGAAGAAAACGGGCAACTTCAGGAGCGGGTAAAAAAAGCAGCCGGTTATTTCTCCGAAAAGCTTGAACTGGTAATTGCACAGCCGTTTTCAGGAGCCACTTTCGACACCGACAACAAAGCTATCCGTAAAAGTTTCAACGATGCAGCCGATAAACTCCGGAAGGAAATCCATACCAAAAAAGTTTGCCTGGAATTGTGCAAAAACGAGTTCAACATCAAAACTTATCTCGAAACCAAGTCGAAGGCAGCCATCGAAACTCCGGAAGCAGGCTCCAAAGGCCAATCATCAGGCAGTTCATCTTCGTTCACCATGCATCCTGAATTTTATACCAAACTCAAGAAATGGCGCCAGGGAAAAGCTGATTTGCTAAATGTTGAGATCAGCCGGATCCTTCCGCAGAAAACCCTGCATGAAATTGTACAAACTTTGCCTGCCACCAAAGCCGGATTGAAATCCGTTAAAGGAATGGGA
The DNA here is from genome assembly GCA_030684645.1 of Bacteroidota bacterium. GTDB lineage: Bacteria > Bacteroidota > Bacteroidia > Bacteroidales > Prolixibacteraceae > Aquipluma. The sequence goes on from JAUXUF010000313.1 coordinate 35,972, forward strand.
GGAACGCGGATGCAGCAATTTGGCAAAGATATTCTGGAACAGGTGATTGCCTACCGCCGCCAGAAAGGCCTGGATTTGCCTGTTGGCGCGGAAAAAGAAGCGGAAAAAGCCGGGCTGACTTCTCAGGAAACCAGTTTTGAATTGTTTAAAAGCGGAAAGTCAGTTCCGGAAATTGCCAGTGAGCGTGGCATGGCTGTTTCAACCATCGAAGGACATCTGGCACTTTTTGTCGGAACCGGCGAACTGAATATCGACCAACTGGTTGAACCGAAAAAGACCAAAGCCATCCTTGCGTACATCGAAAAACACCAGACCCGTGGAATGAACGAAATCCGTGCCTCATTGGGTAGCGATTACAGTTACTCCGAAATCAGATTTGTACTGAAACATATGGAGGCAAACCGATAGTATTCAATAATTTTGCCTCACTCCCTTGAATATTTCATGCATTTTGCAGATTATTCCCGAAAAGATTCTGAAATTAACCGAATGATTTTGATATAACCCAACGACCAAACTAACCGAACATGGAACTTCAGCAAAAAACCTTTTACCATCGACTGTTTATGACCATCCTCCGCGTTGCCATTGGCTGGCATTTTTTATACGAAGGATTATCCAAAATTCTCCAGGGAAACTGGACCGCTTCAGGCTTTTTACTGAATACTTCAGGTTTTCTTTCCGGATTTTATCACGCTCTGGCAAGTTCTCCCGGCATTCTGAAAGTGACCGATCTATTAAATATGTATGGATTATTACTGATTGGATTGGCTCTTTTCATCGGACTTTTCAGTCGTTTTGCAGCTCTGGCCGGTGCACTGTTAATGACACTCTATTATTTCGCCTATCCACCTTTCGGCAATCCGCTGATGAATGCTTCGGAAGGGCATTTGTTTATTGTCGATCGATTGTTTATTGAAGCATCTGCACTCGTATTTCTTTTCTTTTATAGTGAAAAAGGATACAGCATTGACACATTAATGGAGATCAACCGCAAACGGAAAAAATCGATTGTACCGGAACCTGAAAACAGTTCATCGCGCCGTGAAGCGCTAAAAAATCTTGCAACACTTCCGGTTTTGGGCGCAATGGGCTGGGGCGCTGTCAGCAATTTTAAAACTTTTGGTGTCGATGTTATGTCCGGAGCTACCATTCAGGTCAAACAGGCTGCATTAAGCGAATTGAAAGGCGAACTTCCCAAAGGAAAAATCGGCAAACATGAAATCAGCCGGATGATTGCAGGCGGAAACCTGATTGGCGGCTGGGCACACTCACGCGATTTGATTTATGTATCGACTCTTTTTAAGGCCTACAACACCGAACAAAAAGTTTATGAAACACTGATACTGGCCGAACAGGCAGGAATTAACACGATCAACATAGGTTTTCCATCGAACGCGCTTCTGGCCAAATACAAAAAGATTACCAATAGTAAAATCAAGGTAATTTCGCAGGTAGGTCCTAACCTGGATAATAAGGCCCTCTCAAAAGTGGGACCTAACACCGACAAGAAACTTTATTTTGAGAACATTGATAAAGCTATTGATTTCGGAGCCGATATTATTCAGATTCAGGGTAATTGGTGCGACTGGCTGGTGCGCGATCAGAAAATTGAAGTCATACACGAAATGATGGAACACATTCGCAAACAGGGCTACACGGCAGGATTGGCGGCACATTCGGTCGAATCGTTGATTGCCTGTGCCGATCAGGGAATCATTCCGGATTATTATATGAAAACCATGCACCACGATCAGTACTGGTCGGCCCACCCGCGCGAAAACCGCTTTCCGTTCGAAGTTGACGGAAAGGAATACCTCGACCATAACCGTTTCCACAACAACATGTTTTGCCTGTTCCCCGAACGAACAGTAGAATTTGTGAGCAAAGCTACTGTGCCGGTGATGGGTTTTAAAGTGTTGGCAGCAGGAGCCATCGAACCAAAGGATGGGTTTAAATGGGCTTACGACAACGGCGCCGACTTTATTTGCGTGGGAATGTTCGACTTTCAGGTTGTAAGCAACGTCAACATTTCCATCGACTGCCTGAAAACAACAAAACGAACAAGGCCGTGGTATGGGTAAATATCTCTATAAATTAAAATAATACCGTAAATTGAAATTTATATTATGATTGAGGAAACAGACATACCATTACCTGTCCGGTTTAATCCGATTAAACACCACCGGAATTACATCCTGAGAGTTCTTGAAAGCGCATCTCCTGAAGAGATTATCAACATGTTTAATCCGGTATGCAACAATTATATTGACATCTACACAGGGACAATGACTCCTGATGCCATAGGTCATGCGGTTATTGACATTCTAAAATCAAATCAGGTAATTCGGTCAGCTGATTTTACCCGATGGGTCGCTTCGAAAAACGGGTACCGGCAAATCAAACTGCAAGACGGCTCAGAATGGGTAGTCCGGAAAGGCAATGAGGTTGAACGCTATATTCACCTTCATCCGGCACGATATGGCCCATTTGTTATCCGATATAAAGGTACAACTTTAAAAACCGCTTACCTGCTAAAAACTGGGGTTAAAGATTTTCAGGAAACTCTTTTGTTGGAAAGAGTTAACCGGATAAGAAATCAAATTGGTCTTTCGCCTGTAAAAAAACTCGATCGAAACAAAGGCATTATCAACTGTTACGAGAAGTTTTTTACGTGACAAAAAATGATTGAACTTATCAAAGCCAAAAACTTAAAATCCGAAATTCAAAAAACCTTTCAAGCGGTACAACTCTGTCAAAAAGAGAAACTTTCTCAGGCCGCCGGAACTCTCAAATTGAAATCTTTCTCAAAAACTGAAAATGTCCCCCTTCCATATTGCCAATTGCAGAAATATTTGAACTATAAAAAGGTTTTACAATTGACTTCTTATTTTCGGGATCAAGTTTTCTTATATGATGCAATGCTTTATCTGATTTTATCTGTTTCATGTAAGCATTAAAATTTCTGCCTTGTTTGAAGTCAGAATATCTTGACTTGCATTTTTCAATAATATTTTTGTGAGTCAGAGGGTATCTTTCCCGGATATTTTCTTCTGTCATTGTTATTCCTACTCCATCTTTATCGTAAATAACTCCAAGAGCATCAAATGAGTTAGTCTTTTTAAAATTAATATCAATAGAAATAGCAATATCAAAATCATCATCGTTTACATCTTTATTTTTTATTTTGCTTTTAATAAAGTCAAGATAATTCTTTGCTTCAGCGGTTGTAACTGATTCTGCATATATTTTTGAATCGACATAAGCCAACAGCATTAAATAATCAATATGTCATTTAACAGGTTCCATTAGACAAAGGATAGGAAAATCACAAATATTGACACAAAAAAAGAAGGCTAATAAACTTTGGTGCAACCACCATCATTTATTAGCCTTTATATAGTTATAAAAATTAAATCCGTTAACTTTTATATAAATAGCACATCAAAAACAAGAAATATTCTAGTATTCAGATCTTCTGTTACCGCCAGCGCTTCCACCTTTGTTGAAGCCACCGCCGCCGCCGCTGCCACCACCACGATAGCCACCGCCACCGCCGCCGCTGCCACCTGCGCTACCGCCACGGAAACCTCCGCCGCCACCTGAATTACCTCCACGGAAGCCACCGCCACCGCCAGAGTTGCCACCACGGAAGCCACCGCCACTTGGACGACTACCTTCTTTTTTCTCTTCAGCTTTATTCACAACAATTGTCCGGCCTTCAATCTCAGCGTTATTCAGTTCTTCAATTGCTTTTTTAGCTTCTTCTTCGTTCGTCATTTCTACAAAACCAAAGCCTTTAGATCTTCCGGTAGCTCTGTCTGTAATGATTTTTACGGATGTTACTTCTCCGTATTCTTCAAAAATTTCCTGTAATTCGCTTTCCTCAATTTTAAAGGGAAGGCTGCCAACAAAAATGTTCATAAATAACTGTTTAAATAATGGATAAATATATTCTCCAAAAGTAATTATATTTTAATTCAAAATACATTTGGCAAAAGAAATTATTTTTTCAAAATATTTATTTTTTGAATATTAGTGGCCTAATGCATAATTGTTTACAGCAGTTCTGGATTTGTTTTCCATTCACAACTGGCCCTCAATTGCAAATAAGTATGGAGAGGAAAGCTTCTGTTCGTTCAACATATTTGTTCTTTGAAAAAAATATGTATAGAATTATTCAATCGAAAAACTCACTTTCTAAACATTTTATACTGACATTCAGACGCTTAAAAAACTATCACCGACTGAAAAAAGTGCTATTCAGGTAAGTTATCAGAGATTTTCCTTCTTCAGTCTGAAACAATCGTTAATTTTCCTTTTGATCCGTTGAAGTTAACGATGAGCGATACAGATGCCTGTCAAACACAAAGTTTCCGGCTAAAAAGAAAATTTCAGATAAAGCAGAACGACAATAAACAGAGTTGTAGTTTTAGTTGTTACCTTGAAAATCGTATTTACCGGGCGGACTTCAGGATATTTTCCGTAAATTGTCGCGGCTTTTTCCGCGATTTTTAACAATTAAAATAAAGATGAAAAAAATAGCTATACAGGGAATTGCAGGGTCCTTTCACGAAGATGCTGCAAGAAAATATTTTGAAGATGAAATAAAAGTTATTGAATGTAAATCCTTTACCAGCGTTTGCAATTTAATTGATACTGATCAGGTTAGTATAGCCGTGATGGCTATCGAAAACTCAATTGCCGGCAGTCTGCTGCAGAACTATGCGCTTATCCGTGATTACCATTTGAAAGTCATTGGTGAAATTTACATCCATATTCAGATGAATCTGATGGCTAATCCCGGTGTTACCAAAGCTGACATCAAAACCATCTATTCGCATCCGATCGCCATCAAACAGTGCGCCGAATACCTCGAAAAATACTTTCCGGAGGTTCATCTCATCGAAAATCAGGACACTGCAGCATCCGGGAAATTGGTGCATGATGAAAAATTAACAGATTCAGCCGCCATCGGGAACCAACGCACCGCCGAACTTTACGGGCTCGAAATACTTGACACCGGACTCGAAACAAACAATAAGAATTACACGCGTTTTCTGATCTTATCCAAACATGTTCAACCGAACGAACTAAGCAACAAAGCATCGCTGTGTTTTGAAGTTGGCCACTACTACGGTGCTTTGGCGAATGTTCTGAATACCTTTGCCGAAAATAAAATCAACCTGACCAAAATACAATCGGTTCCGATTATCGGTAAGCCAAATGAATATACCTTCCATATTGATGTGGAATGGGATTCAGTAATAAATTACGAAAAAGCGCTTCATAGCATCCTGAAAAATGTCTCAAGCCTTTCAGTTTTAGGAGAATATGTCCGGGGAGAATTAGCAATTCACAATCAA
>JAUXUF010000321.1 GCA_030684645.1 Bacteroidota bacterium
CTGACACTTGATTATTACGTATTAAGAGAGAATCTGGAAAAAGCAAAAAAGCAGTTCAATGCCAATGTGAAACCTATGCTCAGGGTTTTTGAGAACTGGTTGGGTCCATACCCTTTTTATCGTGATGGATATAAGCTGATCGAAACCCCTTACCTGGGTATGGAGCATCAAAGCGCTGTAGCCTATGGAAATAAGTACATGAACGGGTACATGGGCCGTGATCTTTCAGGAACAGGGCTGGGAATGAAATGGGACTATATCATCATTCATGAAAGCGGACATGAATGGTTTGGAAATAATATCACCGCTAAAGACATCGCCGATATGTGGATCCATGAAGGATTCACGATGTATTCTGAAGGTTTATATGTTGAAAGCCGCGAAGGAAAAACTGCAGGGGCAAAATACATTGCCGGGATCAGGCAGAATATCAGGAATGATATCCCTCTGATCGGCCCTTATGGTGTAAATACAGAGGGTTCCGGCGATATGTATTATAAAGGAGCCAACCTGATCCATATGACACGCATCCTGATAGATGATGATGTAAAATGGCGGGAAATATTAAGGGGCCTTAACAAAGAATTCGGGCTTAAAACTACTACTACAGAAGAAATTGTAAATTATATCAATAAAACTTCCGGAAAGGATCTGAGCCGGGTCTATGAGCAGTACCTGCGTTATGCCCCGATCCCCGTACTTGAATATAAGGTACAGGGCAGGCAGATCTCCTACCGCTGGCAGGCGAATGTACCGGGTTTTGATATGCCCGTCAGGATAAAAACCGGAAATAAATATCAATGGATAAAGCCTGAAAGCGAGTGGAAAAAAATGAAACTGAAATCAGCTTTTAGTCCTGATACTGAAAATTTTTATATTCAGATGAAAGAAATCTAAGCCGGAGCAAAATTAAATTGCTTCAGGTGTGCAAATTCGCAGAGCAAAAGGAAATGCAGATAAGAATTTAGATGCTGTAATGAGCGGGTCAGGAAACATCAGATACAACGGAAACGCGAGCGTAAAATCAACCAAAAGCGGGTCAGGGAATATTTCGAAAATGTAATCGGGATTTAGTTTGCTGAGGTATGAGGTATGAGGTCTGAGGTATGAGGTATGAGGTATGAGGTATGAGGTATGAGGGTGTTGGAAGATAGTGGTTAACATGGGACTTAACCGTCTGAGATAAAATCTTTAAAACCATTAGAACCTTAACTAGAAAAGCCTGCTGAAGGATTCCAGCAGGCTTTTCTATTAATAAAACTTATAAGCTATAACTCCTTAAACCCCCAGCAACAACCTTGCCGGATCTTCC
>JAUXUF010000328.1 GCA_030684645.1 Bacteroidota bacterium
CGACCAGCCTCGATAAAACCATAAGCAGCAAAATGCTTTACACAAGCTGCAATCGTATTATTGGCATCTAATTCGTCACCCTGAAACCCTTTCACACGGGCGGCAGCAAACTGCGAACCCAGGTATGGGTCTTCTCCTGAACCTTCCATAAACCTTCCCCAGCGGGCATCACGGGAAATATCGACCATTGGGGCAAAAGTCCACTGAATACCGGCTGCGGATGTTTCAATGGCAGCCACCCTGGCTGACTTTCGTGCCAGCTCCGGTTCCCAGCTTGCCGCTTCTGCCAGTGGAATCGGGAACATCGTTTGGTAACCATGAATGACATCGTAGCCAAAAATCATGGGGATTTTCAGGCGACTATTTTCAACTGCCAGTTTTTGTGCTTTGCGGGTGGCATCGGCACCGGTAACATTTAGCATTGAACCAACCAGTCCGCTTTTAATCATGTCAAGCATTTGTTGGTTACTGGTTCCCTGAGGAGCCGGACCAGTCATTTCCCAGCGGCTGGTGTATTGGTTTAATTGACCCATCTTTTCATCAAGGGTCATTTTCGATAGCAGATCGGAAATTTTACTTTCAATCACAGGATCCAAATGCCTTTTTTGTTCACTCTCAGTTTTGAACGAAAAAAACGTGACCCCCATTAAAATCAGGAGTAATAATCTTTGTTTCATTAGAAATATTTTAAATGCATGTACTTAGTTATTGTCAAAAGTACGCATTAAAATCTGTATTGACCGAAGTGCACTTTAAGAAATCTGAAGAACCAAACCAAAACTGTTTTTAGTTATTAAATTTTAAACTCTTTAGTGGCTTGAACCATTGTAATTTTCGAAACTAACTACTCTCGCATCAGAAAAAACAAACAAACACAAAACACTATAATACAACAACTTAATAAATAACTATTAGAAATTAGGAGTCTTTAACAGGAGCCACAAACCAACAACTTAATGTTTTATAACACATAAATTAATATTCAATTAACACTCATCCGTATTTTACAGCATATCTTTGTAGTGTTATTACATTTCATAAGTTAGGTTTTATTGGTTTAGTTAGTTTAGTTAGTTTAGGTTTAGAGAAAGGGTAGATTAGAGAATCTATCCTTTTTTTTATATCGACGCTTTGCTCCTGATCATATTATTCGATGTTGAGGATGACATAAACAATGAATTAAATGATTGTTCACCATACCGGTTGCCTGCATATGCGCATATACAATTGTCGAACCGACAAATTTAAAACCCCTTTGTTTTAGATCAGCGCTAATCTCATCCGAAAGATCTGTTTTCGCAGGCAAATCAGTGATTTTCTCCCACTGATTTATAATCGGACAGCCATTTACAAACGACCAGATGTAACGGTCGAAACTACCAAATTCTTCTGCTACTTCCAGAAACCTGATAGCATTGTTTATACTTGCCTGAATTTTAAGCCTGTTCCTGATAATACCTGCATTCGTCATCAGTTCTTCCATTTTGCACTCATCAAAAAGTGCAACCTTTGCAACATCAAAGCCTTCGTATGCCAGTCTGAATGCTTCTCTTTTTTTCAGAACGGTCAACCAGCTCAATCCAGCCTGCATTCCTTCCAGTATCAGAAATTCAAAGATTTTCTGGTCATCGTGTAAAGGTTTTCCCCATTCTTCATCGTGGTATTTACACATCAGTTCATTTTTCTGAGCCCATTCACACCGGTTCTCCATAATCAATTCTCCTATATTAATTCAACATCCGTCAGTTACATCAGCAAACAGACTAACAATCAATGCTGTTTCATTTGCAAGATTCAATCTTCTGGTTAAACTTCACAAAAAATAATTAAAAATCCGAAAAGAAAGCCATTCAGTCAAAAATATTATTTTTGCTATGTATAAATTGCACCCGCACGAAACGAACCCGATTGTATCAGGGAGAGTTCTACGAGTATGTATAGTTATTCAATTCATTAACACCATTATTTACGAGTGAAGAAACTAACCTTTTTCCTTTTAATATTTGTTTCAAATTTGGTTTCCGGCCAGTTGAACATCAGCCATTTTATTCAGGTGGGCGAAACTCGAATCCAGATTGGGAACTATACCGGTGCAATTGAGAACTTCAACATCGTTATCCGATTTAAACCTCATTTACCCGAACCTTATTATTTCAGGGGAGTAGCCAAGCATCAGCTCGATGATTATCGGGGCGCAATACAGGATTACGACAAGGCAATCGACATCAAACCATTTTATCCTGAAGCATTTATGAACCGCGGACTGGCTTATTTACAACTGAATGATTATAAAAAAGCCATTGCTGATTATGACCGGGCTATTGAACTCGATCCCAATAATGCGACTATTTATAACAATCGGGGAATTGCCAAGATTTCGATAAAAGACATTGACGGTGCCATTGCCGACTACGACAAAGCACTCGAAATTAATCCGAAATTTACTAACAGTTACATCAATCGAAGCAATGCCCGACTGATGAAGAACGATATCAAAGAAGCAATCAAGGATCTGAATCAGGCCATCATTATCAGGCCACATTTCGCAAATGCCTATTTATTAAGAGGTCTGGCCCGATTCGAGCTGAATGATTATGCTTCAGCGCTGCGCGACTTTGATCAATGCATTAAATTTGATCCCAAAAGTGCCTACGCATTTAATAACCGTGGAATTGTAAAACAAAAACTGGAAGACTTTAAAGGTGCCATTGTGGATTATAACCTGGCTCTGCAAATTGATCCGACCATGGCCAATGCCTATATGAACCGTGGAATCGCAAAGGAAATGCTGAAATTCCCTGGCGCCGCAGAAGACTATGCCGTTGCAGCCAAACTCGATCCAAAGTTTGCTTTTAATCCGAAGGACGTAGATTACAGCGCTTTGGCCCAGGCCAAACAAAAAGCGAATCAATCTGCTCAACAGAATCAGTCCCAAACACAAAACCCGGCTCAAGCGCAGAATCAGGCGCCGGATAAAAATGCAGCCACACAATCAA
>JAUXUF010000329.1 GCA_030684645.1 Bacteroidota bacterium
TGAAAAGATACATTTTAATTTGATTTTACCCTGCAAAGATACGAATAAATGTGAAATACTAAAGTTTGATGTTAGAATTTCAAGGTAGTGGATGAAAAAATATCTTGAAAATCTAAAATTTGATTTTAGATTTTCAAGGTAAAAGCACTTAGTGGTTTTATATATTCGAGAACATTCTATTGAAGTTTTCTCTAGCATTTATATTCTTTTTATCGCGAAGTTCAAGTATGTAGTTCTTAAAATCATACTTAATATGAGTAAGCCAATGGTCACGAGCTTGTCTGTTTTTTGAAAATTAGGATTTACTTTTGCCCGGGCAGAAGTTTGTGCAGTTGATTGGCAGGATAGTCGGAGATGACTGCCAGTGTTTGCGTGAGCCAGGCCAATGGTTCTACATTGTTGATTTTGAAGGTTGCCAGAAGTGAACTTCCTGTGGTTTTTCAACGAGTAATGTCAGGCTTTCGTTTATCACTCCGGAAGATTTTTTCAATAAGTTAAATCCTTCCTATCATTTAGTCGCCATCGAAACCAGTGAAGATTCGGCCAACCTTTACACCGTAAAACTTCCGGAGAAAATAGTATTCCTGGTGGGAAATGAACGAAGTGGCCTTCCAGACGAAATTCTGGATAAATGTTCGCTGAAAATTCACATTCCCATGACCGGCAAATGCAAATCCATGAATGTTTCGCACGCCTTGTCGGTTGCTTTGTTCGAATGGCAGCGGCAAATGCTTTTTTTTAATTATTTTTAGCCGACCAAAATATAAACCATGATCACTTTAACCCAACTGGAATACATTGTTGCTGTTGACACCTTTCGCCATTTCGGAAGAGCTGCTGAAAACTGTTTCATCACCCAGCCCACGCTGAGCATGCAGATTAAAAAGCTGGAGGAAGATTTGGAAGTCATTATTTTCGATCGGAGCAAACAACCACTTATTCCTACCGATGTTGGCCGCCGGATCATCGATCAGGCCCGGATTGCACTTCAGGAATCGCAAAAGATTAACAGTATCATCAAGGAGCACAAAAACCTGATTTCCGGAGAGCTAAAAATTGGCATCATCCCAACATTGGCGCCCTATCTGTTACCTTTATTTATCGGGAACTACAAACGGAGATACCCAAACATCAATATCAAAGTTGAAGAACTGACCACGGCCAACATTATCGATCGCCTAAACCGTGATTTGCTTGACGTAGGCATATTGGTAACACCACTCAAGGAAGATCGCATCAACGAAAAGCCCCTGTTTTACGAAGGGATGTTGTTGTACCTGCACGATGATCATCAGTTGGCAAAAAAAACAGCCATCAAACTGAAAGATATTGCAACTCCTGAATTATGGTTGCTGAGCGATGGGCATTGCTTCCGTGATCAGGTCATCAACCTGTGTTCTTTCAAAGGAGCGGTTAATTCTACTTTGCCTTTCCATTTTGAAGCAGGATCGCTTGAAACCATCATGAATATCATCGATAAAGAAGGCGGCATGACCATTATTCCTGAACTGGCAACTTTGGGAATGAGCGAAGCGCGTTTTGAGCATGTCAGGACCTTTATCGACTCCAATCCGCTCCGTGAAGTCAGCCTGGTGCATTCAAGGCATTATTCCAAATACAAACTGATTGAACTGCTTTGGAAAGAAATCGTTGCCTCTATGCCTGAAAAGCTGTTGCAAAAGAACCGGGGCACAATCGTCGAATGGAGATAATCTTTTTTGTCAATTAGCTTGTCGATTCAAAAATCTTAATTTTCTTTGCATCGCCAAACAAAAAGCCTTTAACCAAGCGAGGTAAAAGGAATTTTGGTAAAAAAGCCTGAAATAATTTGGTGACTAAAAAAATTGGCTTATTTTTGCAGTCCCAAATCAGGGAATAAACAAGTTGGCCCGTTCGTCTAGGGGTTAGGACGCCAGGTTTTCATCCTGGTAGCAGGGGTTCGAATCCCCTACGGGCTACAAATAAATTTTAACAATTTAGAAAACAAAAAGATGGCACATCATAAATCAGCAAAGAAGAGAATCAAACAGGACGAAGTGAAGACCGTGCAGAATAAATACGTTGCCAAAACCATGCGTAATGCCGTAAAAAAATTACGTCTTGAAACTGACAAAGAAGTAGTTGCAGCAGCTTTACCAAAGGTTGTTTCGATGATTGACAAACTTGCCAAAAAGAATGTTATTCATGCAAACAAAGCTGCCAACCTGAAATCTTCATTGGTTTTGCACCTGAACAAAATCTAGAAAAACCAGTTTTTCAAAATATACAGAAACCGTCTTATTCGTAAGGCGGTTTTTTTTGCATGAAGTGAACTCAAAGGGTGTGGAAGTTTTCAACTTCCGGGTTCAAGGACACCGCATTAAAAATCGCAGCACCCGAATACAAAAAAAGCCTCGCAGTTTCCTGAAAGGCCTTCTATCTGAGTAATATTTATCCAATATTTATAATTCCAGTTGCTCGTGAAAATGGCCAATTTCACCATTCAGGCGTTTTTCGATCAGTTCATCAATCCGGTCGCGAAGAGGTTCAAGGTTGATTTTCAGGATTACTTCATGGGCAAAGGCATTCATCAGCATCATCCGGGCCTCTTTCTCTCCTATTCCACGAGCACGCAGGAAGAATAAGGCTTCCTCATCAATCTGGCCAACGGTCGCACCATGACTACATTTGACATCATCAGCATCGATAATCAGCTGAGGTTTGGTTTGCATTTTGGCTTTGTCCGACAACAACACATTGTTATTCCGCTGGAAAGCATTCGTTTGCTGGGCATCGCGTGCCACATGGATCCGGCCTGCAAAAGCCCCGGTTGACTCATCGTCAAGTATATTTTTATAGATCTGATTGCTCAGGCAATTGGGTGAAGCATGTTCAATCAGTGTATTATTATCAACGTGCTGCTTCTTATCGGTAAATGAAATGCCGTTTATATTGGCTTCAGAATGATCGCCGCTGAAAGTCACCTTCAGGTTATTCCGGATCAGTCCGCCATGCAGACTAACAGTGCCAGTTACCAGGCTTGAGTTGTGTTCCTGCTTGTAAAAAGCAGAATTGATACTGGTCGATTGGTTGTGAAAATTCTGTACAGAATATACATCAATAACCGAATCTTCGCCAAGATAAACTTCGGAAACCGAATTGAACAGGAATGCTCCCGGTGTCAGCGTCTGGTCACAAATCACAATTTTTGCCCGAGTTCCGGCTTCAGCAATGATCAGGTTTCGCTGAGTTGCCATCAGGTTTTCGTCTGAACTGAGCAAATTGATGATCTGAATAGGTTTTTCAACGGCCACACCTTTCGGGATAAAAAGGAAAAATCCATCTTTCGCGAAAGCGGTATTCAGCGCCACAAACGGATCGTTCGACAAACCTGCCTGGCGATTCAGATAATTTTGAATCAATTCAGGATGTTCATTCGCAATTTGCTCCAGGCTGCCCAAAACAACTCCTTTCGGAAGTTCTGCACCAGGCTTGTTTCCGCTGTAAAACCAGCCATTCACCAGGAAAACCAAATGGGCATTCAGTTCAGGAATATTGCTTTTATAAACTTCATTCAGGTTAATCAATCCGGATTCCCGGACTAATTCCTGGCGGTATATTTTTTCAAATGCAGGTTTGAGATTGGTGTATTTGTAATCTTCGTTCTTAAAATCCGGGATTCCGGTTTGGGCAAAACGTTTGACCGATACTTCACGCATCCGGTTAAGCAAAGGCGAAGAGCCCTGGTTCAGTGTTTCCCTGTTTTGTTCAAACAGCGAAACCAACTGATCAGTCTGTGTTGTTTTTTCAGAAATGAGGCTCATGGTTATTGATCGTTCCCGTTTTTAATCCAGTCGTAACCTTTTTCTTCCAGTTCAAAGGCTAGTTCTTTCCCGCCTGATTTGACAATCCGTCCATTGTACAAAACATGCACAAAATCCGGAACAATGTAATCAAGCAAACGCTGGTAGTGTGTCACCAGGATGGTTGCATTCTCGGGAGTTTTTAAGGCATTGACGCCTTCGGCCACAATCCTGAGCGCATCAATATCCAATCCTGAGTCGGTTTCGTCGAGAATAGCGAGTTTGGGTTCCAGCATGGCCATTTGGAATATTTCGTTTTTCTTTTTTTCTCCTCCTGAAAAACCTTCATTCACCGAACGGTTGGTCAGCTCAGAATCGAGGTGAAGCATTTCCTTTTTGGCCCGCATCAGTTTCAGAAACTCACCGGCAGTCAATGGCGCCAGACCTTTGAATTTGCGGTGTTCGTTCACCGATGCTTTCAGGAAATTAACCATCGGCACTCCCGGAATTTCAACCGGGTATTGAAAACTCAGGAACAATCCGCTACGCGAGCGTACTTCAGGAGAAAGATCGAGTAAATCCTGTCCCAGGAAAGAGACTTCACCTTCCAGAATTTCGTAATCAGCCTTTCCGGCCAGAATATTGGCCAGCGTACTTTTACCGGAACCGTTCGGTCCCATGATGGCATGTACTTCGCCGGCTTTTACTTCCAGGTTTATCCCTTTTAGTATCTCTTTGCCTTCAACCGAGGCGCGTAAGTTTTTTATTGATAACATTGAAAAAATTTTAGCTCCAGCCCCCTCTAACTCCCCCTAAGGGGGAGGACTGGCGGTATCGTAATTATTTAAGGTATTCTCTTCTTTCTTCAAAAAGCCTCCCCTTCGGGGAGGTTGGTGGGGCTTTACCCGACGCTGCCTTCCAAACTGATTTGCAGCAATTTTTGTGCTTCAACGGCAAATTCCATTGGGAGTTTGTTCAATACTTCCCGGGCATAACCGTTTACGATCATGCCGATGGCATCTTCGGTCGAAATGCCGCGCTGATTGCAGTAAAAAATCTGGTCTTCACCGATTTTTGAAGTTGTGGCTTCATGCTCAACAATCGACGATTTATTGCCGACTTCGATATACGGGAAGGTATGTGCACCACAGGTTGAGCCAAGCAAAAGCGAGTCGCACTGCGAAAAGTTACGTGAATTGATCGCACCAGGCATCACTTTTACCAGTCCACGGTAGGAGTTATCGCTCTTCCCGGCTGAAATACCTTTTGATACGATGGTGCTTTTGGTGTTTTTGCCGATATGGATCATCTTGGTTCCGGTATCGGCTTGCTGATGGTGATTGGTCAGGGCAACCGAGTTAAACTCGCCCACCGAATTGTCTCCAATCAAAACACAACTCGGATATTTCCAGGTGATTGCCGAACCGGTTTCAACCTGTGTCCAACTGATTTTTGATGATACGCCGCGGCAAATACCACGTTTGGTCACAAAGTTGTAAATTCCACCCAATCCGTTTTTATCGCCCGGATACCAGTTCTGAACCGTTGAATATTTCACTTCGGACCGATCCATGGCAATGATTTCGACCACTGCTGCATGCAGCTGGTTTTCATCGCGTTTCGGGGCAGTGCAACCTTCAAGGTAACTCACGTAGCTATCATCCTCGGCAATAATCAGGGTCCGTTCAAATTGTCCTGTTCCGGCAGTATTAATCCTGAAATAGGTTGATAGTTCCATCGGGCAACGGACACCTTTGGGAATGTAACAGAACGATCCGTCAGAAAATACAGCCGAATTTAAGGCTGCGAAGAAATTATCGGTAGTTGGAACAGCCATTCCAAGGTATTTGCGCACGAGTTCCGGATGTTCAATCAATGCATCGCTGAACGAACAGAAAATAATGCCTTTTTCGCCCAGAACTTTTTTGAAGGTTGTGGTTACCGAAACGCTGTCCATCACCACATCAACGGCAACTCCGGCCAGGTGTTTCTGCTCTTCAATCGGAATACCGAGCTTCTTGAATGTTTCAATCAACTCCGGATCAACTTCATCCAAACTTTGGTATTTGGGGCTGGTTCGGGGGGCTGCGTAATAAATGGTCTCCTGAAAATCAATAGGTGGAATCCTTAAATGAGCCCATTCCGGAGTTTTCATTTTCAGCCATTCCCGGTATGCTTTCAGTCTGAATTCGAGCATAAATTCAGGCTCCTTTTTCTTGAACGAAATCAGCCTGATCACCTCTTCGTTCAAGCCTTTCGGAATCACATCGGTATCGATATCGGTTACAAAACCATATTGATATTCCTGTGTCGTTATGTCGTTTAATAATTTATCCTGATTTTCCATATCACTCTTGTTTCTGTCTCTTCTGATTACAGCTTATTAACAAACTTGCCAACAGACTGTTTAAAATAAATTGCAAAGATAAGGAAGTAAAGCTATTTTTGCCGATAGTTTGCAGGTAATAAATACCTTCAGGTCTTAATTTTTAACATGCAAGAAACAAAAAAACCAACATTACTATCTGAACTGGGAGAGTTTGGATTGATTAACCGCTTAACCGAAAAAATAAAACTCAAAAATACAAGCACGCTAAAGGGAGTTGGGGATGATGCTGCCGTTTTAAGTTATCCGGATAAAAAAATCGTTGTAACCACCGACCTTTTAACCGAAGGAATTCATTTCAACCTGATGTATGTTCCGTTGAAACACCTGGGTTACAAGGCTGTTGTCGTGAACCTTTCGGATGTTTACGCGATGAACGCAACTCCCCGGCAAATCACCGTTTCGATTGCCATTTCTTCCAAATTTTCGCTCGAAGCCGTTGAAGAATTGTATTCAGGGATTCACCTGGCCTGTGAAAAATACGGTATTGATCTGGTTGGCGGCGACACCACCAGCTCATTAACCGGGCTGACCATCAGCATAACGGCCATTGGTGAAGCCAGTGAAGACGAGCTGGTTTACCGCAGCGGTGCCAAGGTTGACGATCTGGTCTGTGTATCGGGCGATTTGGGCGGCGCCTATATGGGACTCCAACTACTGGAACGCGAAAACGAAGTGTTCAAAGTCAATCCTCATCAAAAACCGC
Organism: Bacteroidota bacterium; assembly: GCA_030684645.1. Taxonomy (GTDB): domain Bacteria; phylum Bacteroidota; class Bacteroidia; order Bacteroidales; family Prolixibacteraceae; genus Aquipluma. Next base: position 6,875 of record JAUXUF010000329.1, read on the forward strand.
AATTCGAAGGATACGATTATATTCTGGAACGTCAGCTTAAACCCGAGGCTCGTGATGACATCAAAGAATTACTGAAGACATTGGGCATTCAACCAACGTCGATGATCGATATTTCAGACGGACTTTCGTCGGAAGTGCTGCATTTGTGCAAAGCTTCGAAAGTAGGCTGCAGCATATACGAAGAAAAGATACCACTCGACAAGCAAACCAAAGATTTTGCTGAAGAACTGAGCATCAACCCGTTGGTAGCCGCGCTCAATGGTGGCGAAGATTACGAATTGCTGTTTACCGTTCCGCTTGCCAGTTTTGACGTGATTAAAAAGGAATTCGATATTACTGTAATCGGCCATATCACTGCCGAAAGCGAAGGAGCAAACCTCATAACCAGCGGAGGTTCTGTTATTCCATTGCAGGCTCAGGGCTGGAATCCGCTGATGAATAATGGGGAATGAAAGGATATCGGTTTTATAATACGCAACTTTTCTGATCATAACTGCATCTTTCGTATATTTGGAAGTATTAATTTATCAGGTTATGAAAGAAAAATACCAATTCATTTGCTTGATCTGTTCCTTTATCATGTTAACCATTTCATGTTCAGATTATAATGATTTTGAAAAAAGGGAAGGGAACAGTTTTGGAATTAAAGAAATAGTTGCGCAGGGAAAGACCAACTCAAGGTTTCTATATAATTCATCCGGTAAAATTTCCGAATCACAAAGCCTTATCTTTTATGAGCGATTTACCTACGACAAAATGAATCGTCTTGTAAAAGCAGAAAATGCTGCCGATCCATCTTTATTGTCTTCATCCTACCAGTCATGGGCCAATAAAACGGAGCTAATGTCAGCTGACAACTGTGAAATTTCACAGAATGAAATCTTTTTATACGACACTTCAGGAAAACTTACATGCATTGAAAACTACAACAAGAAAGATGGAAGTTTCAGCTATGGTTCGAAGAAAACCTATGAATATGAGGGAGATAAAATTGTCAAAATGAATTACCATCTAAATAATGGTGAAATCAATAATTTTAATGTTTACGCTTACGACAAAAGTGGAAATGTTATCAGTGAAAAATATTACTACAATAATTACCAGGGAACGTCCAAACCCACTCTAACCAGCGAAACAACGTTTAAATACGATACAATGAATAATCCTTTCAGGATATTTAATGAAACAGGATATCCCGGGCTCTATTCCAATCCAAACAACGTAATTGAAACAACAAGTATTAGTTATATGGATGTTCCAGGATTTGAGAAACCAACTATTTCAAAAACAAGCTACGAATACAACCGCAATGGCTATCCTGTGAAAGTGACTGATGAGTCAAATAGTTTCTGGGAGTATATTTATTAAAGAGTCAAATTGAATAACTAAAAGGGTGCGGAGATTTTTAATCTCCGTTTTTCGTTAACTGCACTTGCAAATCGCGACACCCAAAAATATTTGGTATAGATATTTATTCACCGGGTGACTCGTAGTCACCCGGTGAATTTCCCGCTTAATTAATTCCTTTCTGCAACAACATTTTATGCCAAATCCGAAAAATTCACGTTAATTTTTAAGGTATAATCGAAAAATTCACGTTATTTGTATTCGTAAATATATAAACACCTGATTATGAATATAAAAAGAATCATTCAGGCTGCTTTATCCGATTCGTTGACCAAAAAACGTAAAATAGTCTTGGTTTTTGGCGCCCGACAAACCGGGAAAACCACTTTGTGCAATAGCATATTGGAGGGATTATCAGGTAGAATCTTAAAAATAAACGGTGATGAAATCAAATATTTAGAATTGCTTTCCTCTCGCGATTTTTCCAAAATGAAACTTCTGGTGGATGGTGTGGACGTTCTGTTTATCGATGAAGCCCAGCGAATCCCGGATATTGGCATCAATTTGAAAATTATCTACGAGAACATGCCCGAGCTAAAAATGCTGATTACCGGATCATCATCATTCGAACTTGGAAATCAGGTAAAAGAACCTTTAACCGGGCGCACATCAACTTTTAAACTGATGCCCTTTTCGTTGCAGGAAATCCGACAAAACGCAAGCATTTTCGACATCCAACAGCGGCTGGAAGAATTTATGCTTTTTGGGTTTTATCCCGAAATAACCCATTACACCAATGCCAGCGAAAAAGAAAAATACCTGACAGAACTGAGTTCGTCCTATTTGTACAAGGATGTTTTGGAATTATCAAATATCCGTAACTCATCAAAAATAAGCAACCTGCTCAAGCTATTGGCTTTTCAAATCGGGAAGGAAGTTTCGCTCAACGAAATCGGGCAAAGCCTTGGTATGAGTCAGGAGACGGTCAACAGCTACATCGATTTGCTGGAAAAGTCGTTTATCGTGTTCAGGCTTAGAGGTTTCAGCCGGAACCTGCGCAAAGAAATTGGAAAACGCGACAAAATATATTTTTGGGATCTGGGTGTCCGGAATTGTATCATTCAGAACTTTTATCCATTAACAACACGGAATGATGTGGGAGAGATGTGGGAGAACCTGATTATAACAGAACGCATTAAATACTTATCTAACAACCAGTTAAATGCAAACACCTATTTCTGGCGAACTTATACCGGTGCAGAAATTGACTATGTGGAAGAAAGAAACGGAGAACTATTTGCGTATGAAATCAAGTATTCAAAAGCACGGAATAAAGCACCGCATACCTGGATCGAAAACTATGGCAATAATTTCAAGTGTATTACAAAAGATAATTTTTGGGAATTTGTGATGTAAATCCAGTTAATTTGAAAGTCTTTATGATCTAATCCGTTAGATGATAATTCAGTAATATTTCGATTTTCTGTCCAAACTATTACATTTTTAACCCTATATTTATAATAACAACACACTACCATATTATTGACAAATACGATGTTTGACATTTTTCTTCATTCATGGTTCTGGCATTGCGTTGGCTTGTTTTTTCTAACATTTGTTCAGGAAGATGCCGCCATTGTTGCCGCTTCATTTGCAATGGTGGAGTACGGATTACCTCCTGCAATTGCCTTTTTCAGTATCTATTTTGGAATCATTACCGGCGATCTTTTTATATACGGACTGGGCAGGGTTGCTCAAAAAAGTAATTGGCTTCGGTCGAAAGTAATTGGTCCGAAAGTCGATAAGGCTAAAGACTGGCTCGACAACAACTTTGTATGGGCAGTAGCCGTTTGCCGCATTACTCCAACCCTGTTATTCCCGACCTATGTAGCCATCGGCTGGTTTAGGATGCCGGTCAAAAGGTTTATTCTCGTTACAGTAATCACTTCAGCCATCTATACACCCATCGTCTTTTTTTTAGTTACCCTGATTGGGGAAAGCGTTTTGTACAAATTAGGTTACTGGGCATGGGGCGTCATTTTGCTGGTGGTTGTATTGTTTCCTCTCCGGAAAGCTATTCTGTCATTTACAAAAACGGGGAATGGGGAAAATACTTCAGCTTTAACCTTGCCCTTTTTTAATGGCTTGCCTAATGATCAAAAGAATCATAAAAAACAACATCGGGGAATGCCTTCCTTGAAGGGATTAAAAAGACTTGTTTCTTTTGCCGAGCGAATTCCCAACGGACTATTTTACATACCCGTCGGATTGCGATGGATCATCCTTTCGATTCGCTACGGCAACATGACCTTGCCTACCCTGGCAAATCCTTTAATTGAGACCGGTGGTTTCTGGGGTGAATCAAAAAGTGCAACTCTTGGAGATATAGGGAAGGATCAGCAAAAATGGATGGCCGGTTATTTTCCATATAAACGTACAAGCCGGCTTGCCGAAGTTGACCTTCAGGATGTACTGTTTAAAATGAGTGAGACCGGTATCGAATTTCCACTGGTGGCCAAACCTGATATTGGCTGGCAGGGTTTTGGTGTCCGTAAAGTTGATGATGAAGAAGCATTACTTAATTACCTGACGATCTATCCGAAAAATGAAAGTTTGCTGATTCAACAATTGATTCCTTTTGACGGGGAAGCAGGTGTATTTTATGCCCGGATGCCCAATGAAGAACACGGGAAGGTTTTTTCATTGACCTTGCGTTATTTCCCTTATGTGGTTGGCGATGGCATTTCCACCTTGCGTGAACTGATACAACACAATCCAAGAACCGGATTTAAGGCAAAATATTTTTTGGGAAAGAATCCTGATCATTTGGGACTAAGCGCTGAAAGATTAGAATCGGTGCCGGGAGAAGACGAAATGGTAAGGTTGGCATTTATCGGAAGCATCCGGATCGGGGGAATATACCGCGATGCCAGGTATTTAATCACTCCGGAATTATCGGCAAGATTTGACGAAATAGCCCGCAGCATTCCTGAATTTTATTACGGACGTTTCGATATCCGTTTTAAATCGACCGAAGATTTAAAAGTTGCTGAAGGATTTTCGATTATTGAAATCAATGGAGCAGGTTCGGAACCAATCCATGCCTGGGATCCTGAGGTGTCACTGATTAACCTTTACCGTGAATTATTCAAAGCCCAAAGCCTTATGTTTCGGATTGCGGCACAGAACCGAAAGCGGGGATTCAAAACTGAAGGCATCCTTAAATTCATCAAAGCTGCCAAAAAGCAAAACAAACTCATCAAACTTTATCCTCCTGCCGGTTAAATGGATCAAAAAAAGCCGCTTCCCTTTCAGGAAACGGCTTTCATCCGATCTATTTCTTTATATTCTTCTTATTCTTTTGGTTTTGTTTTCACATCTTCAACCGGATTGTTCACTTTTTGTGATCCTTTCAGGATACCGGGCAATTCCAGTCCTGCCGATTTAAACACATCGTCGAGTGGTGGGATGGAGCCCAGCATTCCCTGCATGAAATTGGCTGTCGAGGTTTTTCCATCTTTACCATTGCCGGTTTCCCAGACAGTCACTTTATCAATTTTAATATTTTTGATGGCATCCACCTGGGTTCTAACCAATTCAGGCAGTTTGTCGGCAATCATCAGCATCACGGCATCTTTCGAGTTGTTGCCTGCGGCTTTCACCAAATGTTCAAACCCTTCAGCCTGTTTGCTCAAGATTTCATAAATACCTCTTGCCTGTGCATCCATTTTCATATAGATGGCGTCAGCTTCACCCTTCGCACGGCGTCGGGTTTGTTCGGCTATAGCTTCTGCATCAATTTCCACTTTTTGTTTGTCGATTTCGGCGGAAACCACCACGTTTGCTGTTTGAGTAGCTTTGTCGCGCAATGCACGCGCATTTTCTGCATCTTTTTCTGCTGCATAGGCTTCTTCCAATGCTTTGGCTTCCGTAACTTTTTCAGCGGCTACTGCTTTACGACTGGCTTCAGCTTCTTTTTCACGGCGGTCTGCATCCGAATTGGCAATGGTTATTTTGGCAAGGTTTTCACCTTCAACAGCGACCGCATCAGCCTTTGCCACCTGCACACGTTGTGCCTGATGAGCTTCGGCCTGACCAATTTCACCATCGCGGTTTTTCTCGGCCACACTCTTCTTTGCATCGTTGATAGCTTTGGCGGCAGCTTCTTTTCCTAAAGCTTCGATATAACCTGATTCATCGTTGATGTCGGTCACGTTGACGTTAATCAATTTTAAACCGATTTTTTTAAGTTCTGCTTCCACGTTTGACGATACTGCGGCTAAAAATTTATCGCGGTTGCTATTTATTTCTTCAATGTCCATGGTAGCAACTACCAAACGCAACTGACCAAAAATAATGTCCTTGGCAAGGTTGCTGATCGACTCCTGAGTCAAACCGAGTAATCGTTCTGCTGCATTTGTCATTACCCCTGATTCAGTTGAAATGCCTACAGTAAACCGTGAAGGAACATCAACACGAATATTTTGCTTGCTCAGCGCGCTTCTCAGGTTAATTTCGATCGAAATTGGAGTTAGGTCGAGGAACTGGTACGATTGGATAATCGGCCAGATAAACGCTGCACCACCGTGAATACATTTAGCCGAACGGGACTCACTTTCAATGCCTTTGCCCACTTTTCCGTACACAACCAGTATCCGGTCTGAAGGACAACGCTTGTAGCGTTTCAGCATGGCTACAATAATAATGAACAAAAACAGGACAGCAATGCTGACCATCATTACAAAATAATCATTCATAATAAGTTGATTTTTAGTTGTTACATTTGCATTTTATGATTCAATCTGAATTTTATTTCAGGAATATTACCTGATATTCCGTGTTACCAAAAGGATTTGACCGTCGATAACTTTCAAAACTTCAATGAGCGATTCGTTTGGAATAGTTTCCGCATCATCGGTAATGGCATCGAGCGTTTGAAGTGTTCCCTGTACTTTGATTTGTACCTTTCCCATGCTTTCGCGCTTTCCGGGAATGGTAAGATACACTTCTCCGATATGGCCCACTGCATTTTTTAAATTCATATTTCCACTTTCAGCCAGTTTCGACATGAAATAAAAAAGTGCAGCCATCGCCAGCATCATTAAAAAGCCACAGAAGAACGAGAGGAGAATAACAAATGGCGGAGAGACCCCGATACTCAGGAATCCCAATCCGGACCAACCAAACATGGCGAAAAAGCCGACGACATTCTTCAGCGAAAGAAGCTGGAAAGGAATTCCATCGCCATCGGCAAACGAATGGTCAAAATCGGTTTGTACATCGGTATCGGCATCCGACCCAAAAGCGGTCATTAATAACAGGAGAATAAAGATGAGCGTTGCAGGTGCTGTGATAACCCAATAAACCTGTGACATCAGATCTAATTCGCTCCAAACTGGAATAATTGAAGTTAACATCTTTAAAATATTTTGGGGATAATGGGAATAAATGTACGCAAATATTATCATAATCCTCCTCTAAAAAATACCTAAAATCCTGCATTCTGTCGGCTAAAGGCTGAAAATATTGCCTGAACACCGAATTTTCAGCAAAGGCAATCAAGATTATGATCTTGATATTCTGCCGGTTAGGCAGGATGTTTACCGGTTGATGAAGTATAAAAACGGACTGTATTATATCAGAAAAGGTTGAATTACACAAAACTAAGAGGACAAATCCTAAAAAGTTGATTACAACAACATCAAAGCGTATCATTCGAATATCAAAAAACTTAGATTGGAATACCCAATACCTTTGGATAATTATAATGTACTCGAATTTATACTGATGACCATCAATTACCTCTCTTTGAAATTATTTAGTTAAAACTGAATTATCAATCGTTTTACAGGATAAAATCAGCCGTTCATCGATATTGTACCGCAGGTTTCAGGAATTATTGACGAACTGTACATTGTTGCCGGAGACTTCGTGAAAAAGGACCAGGTTATCGCGAAAATCAAGATCATTCCGGATATGGTGAATCTGAACAATGCTGAAACCCGCATGAACCGCGCAAAATTAAGTTTCGATGATGCAAAGATCGATTACGACCGTCAGCAGAAATTGTTTGATCAGAAAGTTATTTCGTACGAAGAATATAAAAATGCCAAGGTAACCTACGATTCTTCAAAGGAAGAATTGTCGGCTGCAGAAAATAATCTGGATTTAATTAAAAACGGTGTAACAAAAAGGGCACAAACAGCTACTAATACGCTGGTTCGCTCAACTGTAAACGGTATGGTTCTGGATGTGCCCATTAAAGAAGGCAATTCGGTTATTCAATCAAACACCTTCAACAACGGAACGACCATTGCAACGGTGGCCGATATGAAGGATATGATTTTCAAAGGTAAGGTTGACGAACCCGAGGTTGGAAAGATCAAAGAAGGCATGAACATCGAACTGGAAATTGGCGCCATTGAGAAAGATAAATTCGGCGCTATTCTGGAGTACATTGCCCCAAAAGGAAAAGAAGAGAACGGAGCCATCCAGTTTGAGATAAAAGCCAATGTGGTTCTGAAAGAAAATCAATTTATCCGGGCAGGTTACAGCGCCAATGCAAACATTGTACTCGAAAAGAAAGACAGCGTTTTGGTTATTCCGGAAGGTATGCTAAAGTTCGAAAAAGACTCGTCGTATGTTGAAGTAGAAACAGCAAACCCGCAGGAATTTGAAAAACGCATGGTCAAAACCGGAATTTCAGATGGGATCAACATTGAGGTCACCGAAGGACTGGCCAAAACCGATAAGGTGAAAGGCGCAAAAATTGATCCGAAGAAAGTGAAGGAAGAAGAAAAGAAAAACCCTAAATAATATACGAATGAAACGAATGTACAGCCTTATTGCCGTAATTTTATTGCTTGTTGTTTCCACAAGTGCCCAGGCACAGGAAAAATGGTCGTTGCAGAAATGTATTGATTATGCCGTTCAGAACAACATTCAGATCAAGCAGCAGGCACTTAATTCAGATTATTACAACAATCAGCTTGGGCAAGCCCGGCATAACCGGTTGCCAAACCTTAATGCAGGGTTTCAGAACAATATGAGTTTTGGTCGGACTATTGGTCCGGATAATACTTATCTGGACATCAATTCAAATTCAACCTCAGGTAGTCTAAGTACGAATGTTACTTTATGGAACGGGTTTACTCTGTCCAACTCCATTAAAGTGGCTGACATGGATTTACGGGCCAGCCTGGAAGACATGCAGAAGGCAAAAGATGATATGATGCTCAACATTGCGGCCTCGTACCTCGAAATATTATTTGCCGGTGAATTAGTAACTGTGGCCGAAGACCTTCTGAAAATCACTCAGCTTCAGATTGACCGGACCGGAAAACTGGTTGAAGCCGGTAGCCTCGCTAAAGGTAGTTTGCTCGAAATTGAAGCCCAATATGCCCGCGAAGAACTAAGTGTTGTGAATGCCCAAAATCGTTTACAGTTGGCATACCTGGGGTTGTATCAGCTTCTAGAACTGCCATCAACTGAAAGTTTCACCATTGAAAAACCAATTTTGCCTGAAATTGGTGCGAATATGAGCTTGCTGAATTCAATGGACGTTTTCAAGAATGCAGTTCAACTCAAGCCAGCGGTAAAAAGCGCTGAATTTAAATTAGAAAGTGCCCGCAATCAATTGCTTATTGCCAAAGGCAATTTGCTTCCTTCACTTACATTTGGTGGCAACTACTACAACTTTTATAACAACAAATACGCTGACTTCTCGGGCAATAAAATCATTTTCAGTGACCAGCTAAAGAGCAACGTGCGTTATGGATTTGGTCTTTCCCTGAATATCCCTATTTTCAATCGTTACCAGGCTCAAACCGGGGTAAGTAACTCACAGATTCAATTGGAAAATTTTGAATTGCAATTGCAGAACACCAAAAACCTACTCCGGAAAGACATTGAGCAAGCTTATACCAATGCTTTGGCCGCATTCAAAAGATATGTTGCCAACCAGAAAACTGTTATTTCTTCTAAAGAGGCTTTCCGTTATACCGAAGAAAAATTCAACGTGGGTATGATCAATTCGGTCGAATACAACCAAAGCAAAAATAACCTTTCTTCTGCACAAAGCGATTTGCTTCAGGCCAAATATGAATATATTTTCCGGACAAAAATTCTTGATTTTTACAATGGGTTAACCATTGAATTGTAAAATTAATCAGAACCACTATAACATTTAACGCAATCAATTTGGTTTTACCCGCCGGTGCAAATCGGCGGGTTTTTTATGTAAATCTAAAATTCAACTTTAAATCCGCATAAAATATTTTTTTTTACTTCGTTCCTGATTTTCTAAAAACAATTAATATACCTTTGCACCGAAATCATTATAAATCCAAAATGGACGATTATCATTCGACACAGTTATTTAAGTTATTAATCCGGTAAACAGAGCCCGTCATAGTCTCTGTTTGTCGATAAAACGGAGAAACTATGATTACTTATTGGGAAACCGGTACTTCCTTTACCCGTCTGAATGAATTCCAGCCCAACTGCTGGATAAACTCACAGGAACTTACCAACGAAGAAGTAGAAGTATTAATCAGCGAGCATAATGTGCCGCGCGATTTTATCATGGACGTTCTAGATACCGATGAGCGATCGCGTATTGAGGTTGATGAGGAAATGGTTTTGATCATTATGCGTGTTCCGCTCAACAACCAAAATAATGGTATTCCTTTCATTACTGTGCCTTTGGGTATTATTATTTCAGGCAAACAGATTATTACCATCTGTTCAAGGCGCACTGAAATAATTCCTTCACTCATCAAGGCAATTAACGAAAACAAGATCAGCATCAGCAACCAATTCGATTATGTGTTGCGTATATTCCTGATTTCTGCGGTTTGGTTTCTGCAGTTTCTGAAGGAAATTAATGTTCAGACCGCACTGATCGAAAAGGATTTGGAAAATGCCACCAAAAACAAAGAATTGCACCGTCTGTTGCACATGGAAAAATGCCTGGTTTTCTTCATCACTTCATTGAAGACGAATGAAATGGTATTGGCAAAGATGCGAAACGGTCGTAATTTACAAGGCATCGAATACGATGAAGATTTGATGGAAGATGTCATCATCGAAACCAAGCAGGCCCTCGAAATGTCAAATGTTTACAGCGACATTCAGAGTGGAATGATGGATGCCTTCGCCTCGATTATATCGAACAACCTGAATGTGATCATGAAGCAGCTTACTTCTGTAACAATCATCCTGATGATCCCGACTTTGGTTGCCAGTTTGTATGGAATGAATGTTCCCAATCATTTTGAGGATACTCCCTTTGCTTTTGGGTATGTCATTGCGATTTCGGTCGTTTTGTCGCTTTTCGGGGTACTCACGTTTAAATGGAAGAACTGGTTCTAACGGATCAGATGAACTGCAGATAAATGACTCCGGCCACCAGCACATAAATAAATACTTCGCCCCAGAATTGCCGTTTCATAAAAATCATGTAGTTAGAGAGGAGGTAGGTCAAAGGTATGGATAGAATAATCATGATCTCCTGAGAAACTGCCGGATTTGCAACGACCAGGATGCAGGCTGTCAGGAAAATAAAGAAAAATAGCTTAAAGTATTTACGGGCACTGATCTTTTTTTCGTCGTATTGGGCCAAAATAAAGAAACTGGCCAAAAGAGTTAGCAAAAGAAGGAACCCACTAAAGATCTGAATTGAAAGATTCTCCGTCAGGAATACCTGATGAGAAGTAATATTTGTTTCAAGGATATGAAGCAATTCATCGGTCTGGTCGGTAAATAAATAGTACGTTAATGCTGCTGTCCATGGTAAAGCAAATCCCAGAGTGGTTAAAATATACTCACGCCAGTTTACCTGAGATCGTAAAATGACAAATCCTATCCAGAGAAGTGGAAAAAAGAAAATGAGGTTCAGGTAGAAAAGAGAACCGATAGCCAGAAAAATACCGGCATCAAAGGCATTGGAATGAATAATCTCTTTATCGTATGAACTGAAAATCCGGTCCATTGCCAGAATCAGGAACAATGTAGCCGGATAGACCGGATGCATAGTATGAAGGTCGGGTAGTCCACTTGTTATTAAAATAAACAGGCTTGATGGTAAAAAAGTCCTTTCACGAATGAACCCATATTGAACATTTAATTTTAAAATCAGAAAAGCCAGCAGGATAATAAAAATTAAGGCAACAATGCTGCTGGCAAGCGGACTTTTACCTATCCAATAATTAACAGGTTGGTATAAAATCATACTGTCTTCGCCTGAATAAAAGGAAAATATTACCGGGTTCAGGAGTGATCTGATCCACAACGCAGCGGCAATGACAGGTATCAGCAGAAAATGATACGGTTGATTTGATTTAAGCGCTTTCAGTAACATGCCTGGTAAATTACTTTATGAAATTACAAGTCGAAACCCAGATCTTTCCGGAAATAAACTCCTTCGAAGCCGATTAGCTTTGCATTTTTGTATGAACAGGAAAGTGCTTCGCCCATACTTTCACCGTAAGAACTGATGGCTATTACACGTCCTCCGTCGGTGCAGACAGATCCACCTTTTTGAGCTGTTCCGGCATGAAAAACGATACTGTTTTCAACTTTCTCGAGACCGCTTATTCGTTTGCCCTTTTCGTAGGGACCCGGGTAACCGCCTGAAACGAGCATCACAGCAACTGCAGTCCTCGGATCAATTGCCAGTGTTTTTTCGGCCAGCGTTCCTTCGGCTGCGCCAATCAGCAGATCGACAAGATCGGATTGGATCCGCAACATAACGGCTTCCGTTTCCGGGTCGCCCATGCGGACATTGTATTCAATGACCATCGGTTGACCACCACTGTTGATTAATCCAAAAAAGAGGAACCCGTTGTAAGGAATCTGATCTTTTTGCAACCCTTCAACCGTTGGGCGAATAATCTGGTTTTCCACTTTTTCCATAAAAACTTCATCAGCAAACGGAACCGGTGAAATGGCCCCCATCCCGCCGGTATTCAGGCCGGAATCACCTTCGCCAATGCGTTTGTAGTCTTTGGCAACCGGAAGGATCCGGTAGTCTTTTCCGTCGGTTATTGCAAAAACCGAACATTCAATTCCGCTCAGAAATTCTTCAACAACCACTTTACTGCTTGCAGCTCCGAATTGTCCATCCAGCATTTCTTTCAATGACGATTCGGCTTCCTGAAGATGATTCAGAATTAAAACTCCTTTGCCGGCTGCCAATCCATCTGCTTTTAAAACGTATGGGGCTTTCATTGTTTTTAGGAAATCCAGGCCTCCCGACAGGTTTTCGGAAGTAACGGCCAAATATTTTGCAGTTGGAATCTGGTGACGCATCATGAATTCCTTGGCGAAATCCTTGCTTCCTTCAAGTTGTGCCCCAAGCTGGTAAGGACCAACAAAGAGTATGTTTTTCAAGCTGCTGTCGGTACTGAAAAAATCATGTAAGCCTTCGCACAAGGGAACTTCAGGCCCTACCAATACCAAATCAATTTCATTTTCGAGTACCGCATTTTTCAAACCTTCGAAGTCGGAAACACCAACAGGGATGTTGGTTCCTAATAGCGATGTACCGGCATTTCCCGGGGCAATAAAGATGTGTTTGACCTTGGATGATTGTTTGATTTTCCATGCAAATGCATGTTCTCTGCCTCCTGATCCAACAATTAAAATATTTATCATTTTTTTCGTTTACTGTATGGAATTGCTTCAAACCGGTAACCTTGTTCCTTCATCCAGCGAATGGCTGGTGGCAGGGCTTCTGTCATGTTATGTTTTGCTTTTACTGAATCATGAAACGTGATCACTGAACCCGGCCGGACAAAATCAGTAATGTTCCTGAAAACCTTTTCAGGCTTGATCCGGAAATCGTAATCGCACGAAATTAAATCCCACATGATAATCCTGAATTCTTTTTTCAGGTATCGGTACTGCGATGTTTTTAACCAGCCATGAGGTGGTCTGAAAAGATCTGAGTCAATACATCCGGCAGCCTTTTCTATGTTGCTGAAAAATTCCGGATTATCATGTTTCAGTCCCTGCCAGTGATTGAAAGTGTGATTTCCAACAGAATGACCGTCATCCAGAATTTGCTGATAGACTTCAGGATAATTCATCACATTTTCGCCCACACAAAAAAATGTGGCCCGGATATCTTCTTTCCGGAGCAGATCAAGCACCCAGGGTGTTACTTCAGGGATTGGCCCGTCATCAAAAGTGAGGTAAACCACCCGCTCCGATTCAGCAATTCTCCAGACAGCATTTTTGTAAAGAGAAGTGATGAAGCCGGGTAAGCGAACCCTGAGATCAAAACGTTTCATTATTTCAACGAACTGTATCTTTCGAGATAGCTGTTAAACGAAGCTGACACCTCTTTTAGCAGTTCAGGTTGATTGTTCCTCGTGCAAATCATACTCATTTCCCGCATGAAATACAAGATCCGCTGAATATCATCATCAACTGAATTTCGCATCGGCCTGTTCAGCATAAAGAAGTAATCCAACTGCTCTTTATAACTGGTCATGATGGTATTGATCATTTCTTTTCCTTTTTCCGGCTGAGAAGCTTTAAAGTAGGTCTCGGCCATCATCATGGCAAAATAGTTGTATGGCACCACTTTATGCGGAATAAGTTCAACACAGCGATCGAGGACCTTGGTGGCCTTGTCGTTCTGTCCTTCAGCAACAAGTGTTTCGGCCAGACGGTTAAATGTATTGCGGATATTCATCATCATCCGGCTATTGTTTTCGTCGATGTAAACCTTGGGATCGTTCATATTGCCCCATTTGAAGGTTTCCATAACATTTTTATACATCACTTTTGAATTAACTTTTCCAAAGTTGATTCCGTCGGAAGCAGTTTTTACCGGCACCAATTTGTAAGCCAGTCCTTCGAGCTGGAAGTAATCCTGAAGGTTCATGTATTTATCGCGGCCAATGGTTATGGCAAAATAGATCGGACGTTCCCAGTTGTTATTGGCAATCATATCCAAAACCATCAACTCATCTTTGGTGATGTAATGTTTGCTGCTGAGATCAATTTTCAGGGTATCCACGATTTTGTCGTAGTCCTCAGGTTCGACCACCTTGTTCCGTATTACAGCAGCTTTGTCAACCACTAAGAAGAGCTTTTTGGAAGGAATGTATGATGCGCCATCTGCCTGTTCAAGCTTGGTCCTTGGATTTTCATCTTTTACAAAATCGAGGGCTTGTTTCAGTTCAATCGGTGCCCCTTTCAGCCGTGGATCTTCCATCAGGTAAACCACATCGCGTTTCCCCTGAACATACTGATCATGCGTAAACGTAATGGGCAGAGGCTCCGATTCATAAGCTTTGCTCTTCATCTGATCGATGTACCAGTCGGTCTGGAAATAGCTGAGGTTACACACACGCATGTCGTTGCGAACACCTTCTACTTCCTGGTTATACCATAAAGGGAAGGTATCATTGTCGCCATTGGTAAAAATGATGGCATTCGATGCACAGGTATTCAGATAATTGGCTCCGAAATCACGGGCAGTATATCGGCTCGAGCGGTCATGATCGTCCCAGTTTTCGGCTCCCATCAGAACAGGTACCAGTAAAAGGGCCAAACCACCTGCAACACCTGCACTAATCGTATCCGGAACATATTTTTTAAGTCCTTCATAGAGTGCAAGAACCCCAATTCCAATCCAGATTGTAAACGCATAAAACGATCCTGCGTAAGCATAGTCACGTTCGCGTGGCTGTAGTGGCGATTGATTCAGATAAACCAGAATAGCGAATCCGGTCATAATAAACAGGAGCGAAACTGTCCATAAGTCTTTGCGGCCTTCCACGCCCCGGTTGTACATGAAAACGATGCCGATGATTCCGAGTATGAATGGAAAGAGATAATAGGCATTCCGGGCTTTGTTGTTTTTAAATGCCTGCGGAAGTTTATCCTGATCTCCCAGTCGTTGCGAGTCAAGGAAATTGATTCCGGTCATCCAGTTCCCGTTGGTGATTTCGCCCTGACCCTGAATATCATTCTGTCGTCCGGAGAAATTCCACATGAAATAGCGGAAATACATGTGCCCGATCTGGTACCGGAAGAAATAAGTCAGATTTTCACCAAAGGTTGGGATTTGGATGGTTTTTGACTGTCCCTCATCATCGGTAACCTGAACTTTGCGCCCTTTAATCCCGGCCCATTGTTTATATGCTTCGATGTGTCCTTCTTCGCGGCTGTACATACGAGGAAAAATGGTGCTCAGATTCGAATCAAAAACTGGTTTCTGACGCATATCTGCAATCACATATTTCCCGTCTTTCTGAATGTAATAGGGTTTGTCATCGACATATTTATCCAACGGAGTGTTGTAATACTGACCATAAACCAAAGGACGGTCTCCATATTGTTCACGGTTCAGGTATCCCAGCAATGCAAATACATTATCCGGACTATTTTGATCCATAGGAGGATTGGCCGATGAACGGATAACAATCATGGCAAACGAAGAATAACCAATCAGGATGACAATCAGGCTGACCAGTACCGTATTCCAGAGCGCCATTTTTTTACGAATGGTATATAAAATTCCATATACAATAGCGCCAACAAGAAGTATGGCATAAATAATTACGCCGGTGTTGAAAGGAAGTCCAATGCCATTCACGAACATCAGTTCGAACCAGGTTGCAATGGTCACCACACCAGGAATAAGCACATACATGATCACAGCCAGAATCACAAATGATAGGGCCAGACTAATCAGAATGCCTTTGCGGGTAACTTTATATTTTCGGAAATAATATACGAAAACGATTGCTGGAATAGCCAACAGGTTCAGGAGGTGAACTCCAATGGAGAGTCCCATCAAATAAGCTATCAGTATAATCCAACGGTTGGCGTGCGGCTCATCAGCCGAATCTTCCCATTTCAGGATGGCCCAAAAGACCAGGGCAGTAAACAACGACGATGAAGCGTAAACTTCACCTTCGACTGCCGAGAACCAAAATGTATCAGAAAATGTATAGGCCAATGCTCCGACAACACCGCTGCCCAGAATAGCAATCAGTTGACCAGTAGTGTATTCGCCATCAGTCTTAATTAATTTCTTGGACAGATGGGTAATGGTCCAGAAAAGAAAAAGGATAGTAAATGCGCTGGCCAGTGCCGACATGGAATTAATCATCACTGCTGCATTTTTAGCGCTGCCTCCCAGTATCGAAAAGAATTTGCCCATGATCATGAAGAAAGGAGCGCCTGGTGGATGGCCGACTTCCAATTTGAACGAAGTGGTAATAAACTCACCACAGTCCCAGAAACTTGCGGTTGGCTCAATGGTTAAAAGATATGTGATGGCGGCAACCAAGAAGGTAAGCCAGCCAACAATAATATTCAGTTGTTTGAAGTTTTTCATTCTTTGCGCTTTTTAACGCTTGCGAAGATAGCACATTCTTTCAAATCAATTTAATGGGGATTTGAATTTTATTGGGAATGGAATACCCTTTGACAAATTTTAACTCATCAATAATTTTTATTCTCCAGAATTATTGCGTTCGCCTGTGTACCTTATTCCATCTGGATTTCAAACCAACGGAACGGATTCGACAATTTTTATATACATTTGAATAAATGAAATATCCATTTTTATATGCGTAAATACTGGAAGCAAAGCATTCTCCTTCTTATAACTTTTATTCTCCTTCTAACCTCAGCCTTTTCGAACCCGAAATACAAAGTCGGATTTTCACAATGCACCACTGCTGATAAATGGAGGCAAACACAATTGCGACTCATGCAAATCGAGCTGGCTTTTTATCCTGATATCGAACTAAAAATAAAAGATGCAGAAGACAATAATGCCAACCAAATCCGGCAAATTGAAGAATTTATCGCTGAAGGCGTTGACCTACTGATTGTTTCGCCAAACGAATCAGAACCTTTGACCACAATTATTGAGAAAGTTTTTAATAGCGGAATCCCTGTCATACTGGTTGACAGACTTATTAACTCGGAGGCCTATACCGCTTATATCGGAGGTAACAATTATGAGATCGGAGAAGAAGCCGGTAAATATGCTGCCAGATTACTAAAAGGCAAAGGTAAAATCGTTGAGATCACCGGGCTTGAAGGCTCATCGCCAGCAGTCGAACGTGAGAAAGGATTTAAGGATGTGCTTCAGAAATATCCTCAAATTAAAATCATAAAGTCAGTTTCGGGCGACTGGAATTACTCGAAAGCCAGAACCGTCATGCAGGAAGTTAT
>JAUXUF010000338.1 GCA_030684645.1 Bacteroidota bacterium
AAGATTACGACATTTTTCCTCCGCCATTCCTTTTGGCTATCGACAAGATATATGAAAAGATTAGGAACCTGAAATACCGGTATTTGCCAAAAGGAACATTATTTCCCAACGAACTGCCACGATACGAACCATTTAATATTCGCGAAGCCATAAATAACTGTGTTGCCCACAACGATTATTCGAAAGCAGGCTACATTAATGTGGTGGAGTTTGAAGACGATCGCCTGGTGTTCTCAAACAACGGAACGTTCATTCCGGGCAGCATCGAAAAGGTGATCATGCAGGACGCACCTGAGGAAAATTACCGGAACAGGTTTTTGTCCAATGCCATGTTTCAACTGGGCTTGGTCGATACGCGGGGTGGAGGGATCAAAAAGATGTACACCAACCAAATTAAACGTTTGTTCCCTTTGCCCGATTACGAGTTTGAAGACGAGAAAACCAGGATGATCCTTACCGGGAAGATATTAGACCCTGAGTTTTCTGACATTCTTTCGCACCACCCCGATCTTGCATTTGCCGATGTGTTTCTTTTAGACCGGGTGCAGAAGAAAAAAGACATTACCGACGAAGAGTTCAAATATCTGAAAAAACTGAAGTTTGTAGAAGGTCGGAAGCCAAATATTTACCTGTCGCGTTTGGTAATAGAGCCTTTAAACGACGAAGAATTAAAAGCTGAATACATCGCGAATAGAAGTTTTGATGACAAACATTTTAAAGACATGATTTTGGAATATCTTAAAAAGTTTGGAAGAACAAAAAGAAAATCAATAGATAGTTTGATAATCCCTAAGTTATCGGCAGCGTTAACAGATGAACAGAAGAAGAATAAAGTAACTAACTTCTTAAGTGCTTTACGAATGGAAGGTAAAATTGAAAACTTGCCAGGATATTATTGGCAACATCTTTAAATACTTTTTAAATACTTTTTAAATACTTTTTAATGTAATAAGCTGCATTCCAGTAAATTAAAAAATAGTTTTAAACGAGTTCTAAAAAAATAATATGACTGATCAAGATAAAAACCACCTCATTGAGCTGATTAAAGCGGGCCAAAAACTGCCCAAAGAATACATCTACAAACTGTTTGCCGACGAGGAAGATGTTTTTCTTTTCTGGAATGGCCGCAAAGAAGAGGTGACCAATGTGGCGCTGCCGTTTCACAGCATCGAACACATCGACGAGCCCCGGAAAGAAGCCGCGAAACAGCAAACCAGCATGTTCGAAACCGATTTCCGGGGACGGCAACTCAAAGGGTGGACGAACAAATTGATCTGGGGCGATAACAAACTCATCCTTTCCTCATTGGCCAACGGCCCGATGCGCGAAGAAATTGAAAAACAAGGCGGGCTGAAACTCATTTACATCGACCCGCCATTTGCCGTTGGCGCCGACTTTGGTTTTAACATTGAAATCCCTTCGACCGACGGCTCAGGGACCGAATCTGTTGAAAAGAAGCAAAGCATCATTGAAGAAATTGCTTACCGCGACACCTGGGGCAAAGGCATTTCGAGCTACCTTACCATGATGTACGAAAGGATGAAGCTGATGCACAACTTATTGGCCGAGGACGGGAGTATGTATGTGCATTGCGATGGCAGGGTTAATAGTTATTTAAGGTTAGTTTTAGAAGATGTTTTTGGCTTAGAAAATTATAGATCATGGATTGTTTGGAAATCATCACCAGGACATAGCGATCAGAATTTTTACGGTAAGATGCAGGATACAATTCATTTTGTCACAAAATCGAATAATTGGATTTGGAATCAACTATATCAACCATATGAGGAATCATACCTTGAACAGCATTATCAGAAAAAAGATAGTAAAGGACGTAAATTTGAAGATGACAACCTTACAGCATTTGGCTTAAATGGAGGCGGCTATACCTATGAATGGAATGGAGTTACGAAGTTATGGCGTTGCCCAATTGAGACAATGCAAAAGCATGCTGAGAATGGAAGAATTTACTACACAAAAAATGGCGTTGCCAGATACATAAGATATTTAGATGAAATGCCCGGATCTCCAATTGGTGATTTATGGACAGATTCAGCGAGGCTTAATTCTCAAGCCTCAGAAAAAGTCGATTACCCAACCCAAAAGCCTGAAGCCTTATTAGAACGTATTATCAAAGCTAGCAGTAACGAAGGAGATTTGATTGCAGATTTCTTCTGCGGTAGTGGAACCACGGCGGCAGTTGCCGAAAAACTGGGCCGTAAATGGATAACTACCGATTTGGGAAGGTTTGCTATTCACACTGCGCGTAAACGATTAATAGGCGTGCAACGCGAATTGCAAAGCACCGGAAAAGATTTCCGGGCTTTTGAATTGCTCAACCTGGGTAAATACGAACGCCAGTTTTTTATGGATAGCCTCCCCCAAACCCCCTCCGAAGGCGGGGGCTTAACACCCAAAGAAGAATTATACATCAACCTGATACTCGAAGCCTACAAAGCGAAGCGGCTCTCCCCCTTTGGGGGAGACGGAGGAGGCTGTTTGCACGGCAGCAAAGCAGGCCGTTTTGTAAATGTTGGTCCATTGGATGTACCGGTAACACAAACCCGTTTGACAGAGATCTTTGAAGAGTGCCGCACCAAACTCTACACCCAGGTTGATGTGCTTGGCTTTGAATTCGAAATGGGTTTAACGCCACAATTTATTCAGGAACTCAAAGAACAAGGGGTTTCCGTCACGCTCAAATACATACCGAAAGATATCTTCGATAAACGGGCTGTCGATAAAGGTCAGGCCCGCTTTTTCGATGTAGCTTATCTGGATGCCAGCATCAAAACCAAAGGAAAAACCATTACCGTTGAATTGACCGACTTTGTAACCCACTATACACAAGACGATGTAGAGGAAATACAACAGAGTATGCGCAAAGGTTCGAAAGTAATTATTGAAGATGGACAGATTTTAAAATTGGAAAAATCGGAATTGGGCATCATCAACAAAACCATACTCACCGAAAACTGGTACGACTGGATTGACTACTGGGCAATAGACTTTGATTACCTGAGTAGGAAAGAAATCATTAAAGTGTCTGAATCAGTATTTTCAGGATTAAGGGATGAACAGGATTTAAAAAAATCAAGTCAATCTGCCAATCCCGCAAATCCTGATTCTGACGAATTTTGGACAGGCAACTACCTGTTCGAAAACGAGTGGCAGAGTTTCCGCACCAAGAAAACCCCTGCACTCGAATTTACCAGCATAGCCCACGAATACAAACAATCCGGTAAATACAAGGTAATGGTTAAAGTGGTCGATATTTTAGGGATTGATACGAGTAAGATTATTGAAGTGGTAGTGGGGTAAAAATTAACTTGAGGGTACAAACAGTGGAAATTTTATGAGGATTGCCTGGGGTGAAGTTTTATTGGAGATCTGAATTATTATTGACTTTTGGGAAACACTGTCTAATGGCAAATCAAATACAAAATAATAGGAAAGCGTTATCTATATCTAAATAAAGAAGTAAATTTGTTCTGATAGAAATATTTTTGATATGTGAGATATGGCTGCAACCCTTTTTGAAAACAACATTGAACAACTAAAATTCTCTTTTCTTGAGAAAAAAGAAGAGTCTGATAAAAGTGGTGTTGTTTTGACAGCCGGATATGAAAAATTAGATAGACTTTCAATATCTCCTGATATTTTATTTGCATTAGAAACAGCCAAAGAAAAATTTGATGCTGATGCTGTTTACTTCCGTTATTTCGATGATGGACGTGGAGCCATACCCCAAATTTACATATACGACAACACAAATAATCAACTGACAGATAAGAAACGAGAAATCCATATCAAAGTATGGAGCGGTTGTCAGGTACCAATGTATATCATCATCGAGAAATCTGATGCAACCATATTCGATGCCCGGGAAAGGGCAAAAGAGAACAAAGAGACCAAGGCTTATGAAACCATTAAACTTACCGGAGAAGTAATAAAGGAATTTACCGCGAAAAGCTTCGACGATGGTTTGTTTTGGGAAGAAAAAGTAAATGAAAAACATTTTCAATTTAAAGGTTCGGCCTATCGGGATTTAATCACTGGCTTAAAAAAGGTATTTGACTCTTTTCAGAAAAACTCTGGATTGGATAACCATATAGCGTTAAAACTATTGGTTCAATGCCTTTTGATTAAATACCTGGAAGAACGGGATGCTAAAAGTAAAAATGGATACTTTGCAGCAACCTATTTCCAAAAGAATTTTGGATGCTTTGATTTTTGTGGGGTCATTCGAGCTGGCAAATTGCTTGAATTATTGGATCAATTAGCAGGCGATTTTAACGGAAAAATATTTGAATGGCATCCCGACGACGAAGACGATGCCCGAAAACTGATTGTTCGATCAGAAGTGAAACAATTGGCCAATTATCTTGATGGAAAAAGCAAAGATGACCATTTTGTAATTTGGCGGTTGTATTCTTTTTCACATTTGCCGGTTGAACTGATTAGTTCTGTATACGAAGAGCTGCTTACCAATAGCAAGGATATTGTATATACTCCCGAAATGGTTGTAAGTACCCTCGTTGATGAATGTATGCCACTGAAAAATCCCAGAGAGAACTTTAAGTTGATAGACGTGAGTTGCGGATCGGGTATTTTTATCGTAAAAGCCTATAAGCGAATCATTCAATGGTGGCGATACACAAGATGGCAACAAACCGGGCAACTAGAAAAGCCATCCCTTGAAACCTTAAAGCAACTCCTTTTAGATAGTATATACGGCATCGATATTCAGGAAGATGCCATACGCTTGTCTGTGTTCAGTCTTGCACTTGCATTGCTCGACGAGGTTGATTTGAAGCCTCCTGTTTGGCAGGAACTAAAATTTCCCGATTTAAGCAAGCAAAACATCATTGTCAACGATTTCTTCAAACACATTGCATCGAATCCTGTTAACGATTTTGATTTAGTGATCGGAAACCCGCCATTTAATCCACCAAAGGAAGATGACGGAAAGCCTATTTCAAATGGAGTTTATTTTAATCAATTAAAAGACAAGTATAACTATACAAGCGAAATAAAAATTCCAGATGAAAACCCTGCATTGCACTTTCTGGTTCAAGCAATGAGATTGTTGAAACCTGAAGCAATGCTTTGCTTGATTCAACCATCTGGTCCGCTACTATATCAGAAAGATACCGAGTTTAAACAAGCTCTGTTCTCAAAGTACAACTTGTTGCAGGTACTTGATTTTACGAAACTTGCCGATGTTTTATGGGGCAAGAAGAATGTGGCTACTGCCGCAGTCTTCTTGCAAAACACCGATCCAGACGATAAGGATGTTGCCCATATCGTTGCCAACCGCACCTTCTCTAATGTTACCCGCTTGTTCCTTGAGTTTGATCATTACGATTTTCATTGGGTCAGCAAAGATGCAGTATTGAATAGTTCTTTTGTTTGGAAAGCCAATTTGTTGGGAGGGGGAAGATTAAATCAATTTGTAGAAAGACTAGCAGAACTTCCTACTCTAGGTGATTATCTCAAATCAAAAAGAAAGAATAATGGATGGGTATTTGGGGATGGTTTTATAAAGGGAAAACCAGATGATGAATTGACTCCAACGGACTTTGAGAAGAAAAAAGGCGGGTATTCTGCGGCATTATTTTTAACCGGAAGTAAGTACTTTGAACCCGAAGATTTTGATGAAAATGGAATAAAGAAGACTGGCGTTATTCTCGATAATTTTTTTCAATGGAAACGTCAACCAGAATTATTTCAAGCTCCCTTGTTATTAATTAAGAAGAATATTGGAAAAAAAAGTATACCAGTTTTGTTCTCCGAAGAATCTATTGCATTTAAGAATGAGATTATTGGCGTTCATGCACCTGTAAAAGAGCGTGATAGTCTTACCATGATTGAGAGTATGATAAGAAACAATCAGGCAATTCGTTTTTATATTTCTATTACAAGCTCTAGGTCTGGAATTAGTCGATCTAGTTCAACTTTGCTCCAAGAAGATATTTTAAATATGCCATTCAGCGAAGAAAGTTATGGTATCTCGCTCTCTAACGCAGAAAAATTATTGATTTACGATGTATTATCATACCAATTAGATAATGGGAAACAGTCACTGGGAAGGACTACTACTTTTTCTGAAATTATTGATTTTTCAAATATCTTCAGACAAACTCTCAACAGCGTTTACCAAATAGGCAACAAAGCATTCCGGTTATTTAAGGTTTTAGATGCAGGTCGGTATTTTGCCATTCATTTCGAATATACTGATCAGAACTATAAACCTGTAAATGATACAAAAGCCAATTTAGAAGACTACATACAACAAGTTATCCCAACAGGAGAAGTCAGAGGAAATGGTTTTCATATTCAGCGAATTATGAAAATATATGGGAAAGATTGTATCATCCTTGTCAAACCCAAACAATTACGTTATTGGCTACCTTCCATAGCCCTGCGTGATGCAGACGAAGCATTTGCCGATTACATTAAAGCCCGTTATTATTAATGCTCAAGGACAATCAACCAACATATTACCCACCGCAACCCACAGACCTAAGTGTTGAATCAAAACATGAGGTTGAATTGATATTGGGATTCATTGACGACAATATTTCTGCTTTTTGTGATTACTATCAAAACAACCAAGATTCAAATAAAGAAAATTGGATAAGTAACTTGTTAGTCCGTCATTTTCAGATTTGCAATATTGAGCAAGGGGGCTTTTTACCATTTGACTTCAGCAAGAATCCGCCGCAGTCTCAATCCGGCAAGGAAACAGACATAGGGGTATATGCCCTAACAAGAAATACTAAACCTATAACCATCATAGAATTTGAAGCCAAACGGTTTTCTGAAACATCGAAATTCAAAGAATATGTCAGTGGCGAACGAGGAGGAATAGAACGCTTCAAAAGAGGAGAACATGCCTCGCATTTATGGATTTGTGGAATGTTTGCTTATGTACAAAGCCGAACATCAAATGAATGGATACAGAAAGTAAATGAATGGATTTCAGAGTTAGCGAAAAAGAACAATAATCCTGAAATTGATTGGACTAGCCCTGATGAGAAGTTGAGCCTTATTTCTTACTTGTCTCCGAAAGTTGAATTACAAAAATCGGTAAACAAAAGAAAAAAACCACTAGATTCGATAACGATTTATCACTATTTCATCAATCTGAATTAGTCAATTCAATCTAATTTCATGGCCACCACAAAAATAGAATGGACAGAAAGTACCTGGAATCCGGTAACAGGCTGTACAAAACTAACCTCTGGCTGTAAATTCTGTTATGCTGAGATAATGTCAAGACGATTAAAAGCCATGGGGCAGGATAAATATTTG
>JAUXUF010000339.1 GCA_030684645.1 Bacteroidota bacterium
TTAACCGTATCGGCATCCCTATGACGATTAAGTTCTTCAACAGTTAATGGATGGATACATTTATCAAGTTTAAGTTTATCAAGCCATTGAAATAGGAATCCAATGTCAGGGTTACTAACCTTACTTGCCTCTCGATGGATGATGATATTTGTGTCAAGTAAAACTCGCATGAATTTGAAAGGATTTATTAAGCGAAGTTAATAAAACAAGAATTTTATTTTGCACCACAATATATAAAGTTATCCCCAAGAAGCATCACAAATACAAGTAAATTCAACTATTTAAACCAATCTTATTTTACCTGTAAGTAATTGTTGCATCATGCCTTGTTTGATTTTTACACACTTCTCCAATTTTTTTTGTAATTTGAAAATGTCATTATCTAAATCAGTTAACTTAAATGATATTTCACATTGTTCAGATTTAGTTGTTGGCATATGAACATCAATCAACTCAATAGTTTTGGCATTTAAACTTGGCACACCTGATGCTTCATTGTATGAATACCAATCTATCATTGTAAATACATAAAAAATAAATTTGGCATCATAGTTTTCAAATATTTCAGTATAAAATAAGGTGTCCACAGTCCAAAAAGGAATTTCCATGAATTGAGGTTTATCAATAGTACCCTTTCTTCCAATTAACACTGAGGGTTTATTATACAAATATTGATTTGTAAAACCCATGATCCCTCCTGACCCCAAAATTGGAAATCTACCATCATTGACTTCAATTTCTTTTTGGCTTCTACCATGTTTAACTTTTAATACCTCCCCCAACTTCTTCTTCACCCAACCCTCCTTAGGTTTCAGCAATTCCTGCATTGCACCTTGTTTGATCAGTTTCTTTTTTGCAATCAGGTTTTCAAGACTGTTTATTAAATCGTCTGTATCTTTTAATGCGGTGGCTATTGCGGTTTGCTCGGGAAGTGGGGGGAGAGGGATTTTGATTTCTTTGAGATTAGATTTTGAAACACCATAAACTTTCAAACCAGTGGCTTTGGCATCATATTGCTTTTTAACCAGTGTGTTAGAATGTAAATATGCTTTAAACCCATTTGACAAAAATTTAGGATTTGCACGTAGTAACATTGTATGTAATCCTGAAATAACCTTTTGGTCTGTTATTCCTTCAACTTCAACTGATTTTCCAATTCCATTATAATCCTCGGAGGCATCTGCCATTATAAGGTCTCCATTTTCAATCAAAGTATATTTTTTTGCTAATTTATAGCTAATTGAAGGAAGGTCTGATTTCTTAACATTTAAAAAATGATTAAATTTTGTATGTATGTCGCCATAATGTATATATAGAAACTCTTGATCAATTGAAAGCATTTCTCTTGAATATGATGCTGTACTATGAAAGTTGAAAATTTCTCCGATTTCCTTAACCTCCCAATCACTCGGAATCAAACCAAGTTCGGTCATTTTATATTCACTTTTAGTTGCTGCTTCCATATCCTAAAAGTTAAACCCCATTTTATTTAAATGTCCAGCAACTCTCTGTTCAAATTCATCCACCTCTTTACTTAACACTGGCATAGGCTTCTCATACCTATCAACCAATTCATTTATTCGTTGGGTCAAACGCTGGCTGATCCGATCCATTTCACCTTTAACGGCTGCCTGTATTGTTTGTATCCATTTATTATCTACTACTAAAACCTTGATCTCTATTAAAGTTAATGACTGGTATTTTTCTTTAACCCATTCTTCTAATTCGTTTTCAGCATCAGAGATGTCATTTTTTAATCGCAATTGCTTTTCAAACAAGGAAAATAAATCTGCAATAACTTTCAATTCTCCAATGGCACTTTTATCCCGCTTAACTTCCCTAAATCTGCTTTGGATACTTGCCCTATTCACCTTTTCAAAATCTGCAAAATAGCCACCTTCTGCACTGTGTTCTTCTATGGTTTCCTGAATTGTACTTTCAGTGCTTTCTTTATCTGTCTCTAATTCTTGGATCTTGTTTTTCTCTTTTGCAAAATATCGGTCAATCACCAATTGTTTAGGCACCAAATCGCTATTCCATTCCTTTTTCTTGGCATCAAATAGATACTCAGCTTTCCATCCATCAATAGAGATTAAATAAAAATCATCCTGCATCACACTGTTCCAATAGTCCATCAGGTGTTGGTACACATCGTATTTATCTATCAAACTCACACTGCTGTAATTGCTCAATATATCTTCCGAAATCAGCTTTATAACTTTCTTTGGTTTCAAACCAATATCCAAACCTTTCAAATATTTTTTGGTTCGGAGAGACCAATCCTGAAATTTATCTTCCATCATTTTGGAATACAGTACAAACTCTCTATGACTGAAAATAGCTGATTTTATTTGGTCTTTCGGAAATATAGAATCTACATAACCTGCTCTTCCATTCGGTTTAAATAACTCCTCCCGCATATTCGGATACACGCTCCAATACGCTTCCAGTGCATTTACATCTACCTCAGGAATTCCACCCAATAAATGCGCTGCAATATCTTGAATATCCTCTGCCTCCTGCGAATCAATATACCTTGGTATGTTCAGGTTGTATTCATTCTTTTCAATTTCAGAAACAGAAACCATCCTGCTAAACTTGGGGGTTTCAATCTGTTTGTTAAAAATATCTACAATCCTATGAATATCTTGATCACGCAATCGGTTTTTATTACCATCTTTTATAAAACCTTTACTGGCATCAATCATAAATATCCCCTTACGATGAGCTGCATTCTCCTTATCTATAACGATGATGCAAGCTGGAATTCCCGTTCCATAAAAAAGATTAGCAGGTAAACCAATTATGCCTTTGATATAGCCACGTTTGATAATATTCTCTCTAATTTTAGCTTCTGCATTTCCTCTGAACAATACTCCGTGTGGAAGAATAATTGCACCTTTGCCATTGCTCTTCAATGATTTTAAAATGTGTAACAGAAAAGCATAGTCGCCATTCTTTTCAGGTGGTACACCAAAATCGCTGAATCTACCATACGGGTCGGCAGTAGTATTAACGCCACTTGTCCAGCTCTTCATTGAGAACGGTGGATTGGCTACTGCATAATCAAAGGTCTGCAATTTTTCACCTGCTACTTCTTCAAACTGTGGATTGGATAAGGTATTTCCCTGCACAATCTTCGCTTGTGGATTGTTATGTAGAATCATATTCATCTTCGCAAGACCTGCTGTTGTTACATCCATTTCCTGCAAATACAAGCTAATATTTTTTTCGGATACATCGCCAATTTTTAGAATCAAAGAACCTGACCCACCCGTTGGATCATAGGCAGTTGTTGCACTGGTGGAATTCTCTGGCGTAATTCCAATAATCAAAGCCAATATCAAAGAAACTTCTGAAGGCGTATAAAACTGCCCCTTTGATTTACCCGATTCGGTAGCAAAATGACGCATCAAAAACTCATACGCATCACCAAGAATATCATCATCCGAAGCTTTGTTCTTGCTAAAATCCAACTCAGGTTTTTCAAAAAGGGCAATCAAATTAGTTAATTTTGATTTCTTTTCATTGTCAGTTCCCAATTTAGTTGAATCATCAAAATCGGCAAAAGTTATGGTAGCCAGAGATGTGTTTGCTTCCTGTATTTTACCAATAATTTTTTTGTTGATGTCGTCACCTATTGTGGTTGTACCTTTCAGCTTCACCATATCACTAAAAGATGCACCTTCTGGAATTACAATGGCTGGGTAAGGGTCATCTGCATACTTATCACTGATATATTTGATAAACAATATCGCCAACACATAATCTTTATATTGCGAGGCATCCATACCCCCTCTAAATGTATTACAAGCTTCCCAAATACTGCTATATAATTCTGATTTTTTAACTGCCATTTGCCAATATTAACGATTTTAAGTTCAAAGTTCAATATCTTATCTTTTTTTCCAATTTTTGTAACTTCAATTTTT
>JAUXUF010000340.1 GCA_030684645.1 Bacteroidota bacterium
AGAATGGACAGAAAGTACCTGGAATCCGGTAACAGGCTGTACAAAACTAACCTCTGGCTGTAAATTCTGTTATGCTGAGATAATGTCAAGACGATTAAAAGCCATGGGGCAGGATAAATATTTGAATGGTTTTGAATTAACGTTGCATCCTGAAACGCTCAAGGAACCTTATTCTTGGAAAAAGCCAAAGATGATTTTTGTGAATTCCATGAGTGACCTGTTCCACAAAGATGTTCCGGTTGAATATATACAAAAAATTTTCAGAGTAATGAAAGATAACCCGCAACATGTTTTTCAAATTCTAACCAAACGTGCGGATATATTGCATTACTACGATAGTGAAGGTTGGCTGGATTGGAGCCACAACATCTGGATGGGTGTAACGGTTGAAGATAATTCTGTAACCAAACGGATTGATCTGTTAAGAGAAACCGGTGCAAGAGTAAAGTTTTTAAGTTGCGAGCCTCTTTTATCAGACTTTCCCAATCTGAATTTGCAAAATATCGACTGGGTTATTGTAGGAGGTGAAAGCGGTAGAACGCCAAGGCCAATAAAAGAAGAGTGGGTGCTAAATATCCAAGAGCAATGCAACGCACAATCGGTGGCATTTTATTTCAAGCAATGGGGCGGTACAAATAAAAAGAAAAACGGACGATTGCTAAACGGGCAAACTTTCAGCGATATGCCAAAAAAAACTCTAAAAACGATCTAATATTTATTCCGTAGAAATTGCTCCCTAATTACTGTGTTCAGATGCCGGAGGCATCACATGTTTATAGAAAATGTTGACCATAGCGATATTCGACCCCGCCGGGGCCGCACGTTCATCACAACATGGCGATTTCTATACACATGCAAACCCTCCGGGTTTGGGAAAAACGATCATCGTAATGTATGCATGAGGCTAAAGGAGAAATAATTGAAGAAGAATTGGAAGAGGAATTGGTTGAAATTGAAGAAAGAAGATTAGCCAACTTTCGGGCATTGGGCAAAAGCGATGATTATTTGGAGTTATATGGGATGCGGTAAAAAAAAGAAACCTGGAAGCTTGAATTTCTTCAGCGGCAACCGGGAATAAGATGGATCAAATTTAAAGCCTTATTTTGAAAACACCAAATTTGAAGAATGAACTACTGGCTGGTAAAATTTGCGCCATTTCGTTATTGCTGGTAAGATGTATTGAGAAATGGAAAGTTCGAAATCTATTCTGTTCGCAATCCACAAGCACGAAACAACTTAAAAGACATGCGCTTGGGAGATGAAGTGTTGTTTTATCACAGTAAGGAAGGGAATTGCATCATGGGAAAAATGAAGGTTACAGAAGAAACACATCAGGATAAAACAACTGCCGACCCCAGTTGGGTCTCAGCTGCTTTTGAGCCGGTAATGAGCTTTGAAACACCAATTTCATTGAGCATCATTAAAAATACAAAAGGATTGGAAAACCTAGGTCTGATAAAGCAACCAAGATTGGCTGTAATGCCGTTAAGTAATATTGAGTTTGAGATATTAACAAATATATCAAACTATTAATGTTTCAATTTGACGAAATGGTTCTCAAATTATATGAGTTTACTTACGAAGAAGTAAAGGTGGTTGACTTGGATTTTTGGTTGAGTGAATCGGAGTATGCGGCAATAGAAATTGAATAGGGTTTCAACGGGTAAGCCGGGAATTAATTATGGAAGATTATCTGAATATTCAGAGAAGCTTTAAAATGTAAAATAAGAAAATATGGCTAAAGATTTAACAAATTCAGGAATTGAGCGGCAAAATATCTTGAATAATAAATATGCCCTCAAACGCATTCAGGAATATATTGGATTTGAAGGAATGTTGTTTGAAGGAGAGTACCGTTTTACAAAAGAAATGGTAGTAATTTTTTTCGGTGTAGATATTTCTACAATTAACCGATATTTGGCAACTTACGAGGAGGAGCTAAAACACAACGGATATATTTTAAGTAGGGGTAAACAACTGAAAGAATTTAAGTTACAATTTGGTCATCTCATTAATAAGACGACCAAAACAACTTCATTGGGTTTGTTTAATTTCCGTTCCTTTCTTAATCTTGCCATGTTGCTTAAGGAGAGTGAAAATGCTCAATTGCTTCGTAGCAAGATGCTTGATATTGTGCTTGATACGATAAACCAGCGAACCGGAGGAGGAACCAAATTCATTAATCGTCGAGATGCAAACTATTTACCTGCTGCAATGAAGGAGAGTAAATATCGGAAAGATTTCACCTCTGCATTAAGTCGCTATGTGAAAATGGACAACTACAAATATTCCCTGTTTACTGATCGGATTTATCAGAGTATTTTTAAAGAGAATGCCAAAGAATACAAGCAGATTTTAAAATTGGCCGAAGACGACAACGCCCGCGACACAATGTATGCTGAAGTTTTAAACAGTATTGCTTCATTCGAAACCGGGCTGGCATACGAGATCGGAAAGCGTAGCAAAGAACTTGGTCGCAAACTCGAAAAAGAAGAAGTTGATCAATTATTTATTGATTTTGCAAAACATCCTCAGCAACATCCATATATTGAAGATGCCCGGTTTAAGATGGCATCACGCGACCTGCATTTTCGCGATGCACTGCATTTAAAACTTGAAGAGTATATCCAATCCGTTTCGCCTTCTGATTTTGAACGTTTTCT
The DNA here is from genome assembly GCA_030684645.1 of Bacteroidota bacterium. Classification (GTDB taxonomy): domain Bacteria; phylum Bacteroidota; class Bacteroidia; order Bacteroidales; family Prolixibacteraceae; genus Aquipluma. Next base: position 2,664 of record JAUXUF010000340.1, read on the forward strand.
TGGAGAACAAGGTGTAAGTTTTGAAAAACAACTTGAAGATGTTGCCGAAGTAATGAAACGTCTAAAAGAAAGCGAATAATGGATTGTATTTATTTCAAGGATATCAACGAAGTCATTGCCATTCATCAAAAAACAATTGAGGTAAGCGGTGGCGGTGCGGATGGAATAATCAATCTAAATTCATTGGATTGCGCTCTGGAACAAATCCAAAACGACATGTATTATCCTGAATTTGAAGATAAATTGACACATCTTTTTTGGGTGGCCAATAAAAGTCACGGTTTTCAGGATGGAAATAAAAGAATTGCAATCACAATTGGTGGGATGTTTCTGTTTAAAAACGGTTTTATGGGTGTGGTAAAAGATTTCATGTTTAAAATGGAGTCTATCAGTTATCATGTTGCTGCCGGAAACATCGAAAAAGAATTGCTTCACGAAGTAATCACTTCTATTCTTTACGAAGAAGATTACAGCGAACCGCTCAAACTGGAACTTATGGAAGCATTTTCTAAAAATTTAATTGATTTTGATGATTGATAAGCAGAATTATTACAACAGCAAAAACAGATTTGAAAAAACAAAGGTTGACGAATTTAGGATTGATGGATATTTATAAAAAAATAAAGCAATCTTTTATACCTCGTACCAGTACTGGTAACCCCGGCGTGTGCAGGTTGTAGAGTATAAAAATTGCTAAATTCGTTAAAAAATGTTGATTCGGGTTCAACATTTAAAACCTTTGTAAATTCCTTACCAAGGGTAAAGAACAAATCAAAAGTAATACGTTTTTTAGTATTCCTTGCTCAATATATGTAATTAATTATGATTTGAATATGCCAATTTCTAAAAAAGAATTTGTTTCGCTGCTTGCAAAACGCATGAATACAGACGAAACGACTGCGAAACAATGGATTGAAGGATACACGGAAACTTTGTTTGATACTTTTAAAACTGGCGAAGGTGTGACGATTGATGGTTTAGGCGGGTTTTATTTGCAAAGGAAAAGGTCAGGAGTTGCTTTCAAGTTCAATCCAGGTCAACGATTAAAAGCCTTGCTTGGTTGGAGTTCAACTTATAAAGAGAAATAGTCTATTGGTGCAAAATGCCCGCAGCATCACATGTTTATAGAAAACGTTGAGTATGGCCACCACAAAAATAGAATGGACAGAAAGTACCTGGAATCCGGTAACAGGCTGTACAAAACTAACCTCTGGCTGTAAATTCTGTTATGCTGAGATAATGTCAAGACGATTAAAAGCCATGGGGCAGGATAAATATTTG
>JAUXUF010000342.1 GCA_030684645.1 Bacteroidota bacterium
CGCTGGGCGCGCCACTCAGACCATCTTCGCGATGCGAAGCTGCCTCGATCAGGATAGCTGCTTCGCGCAAAAGTGGTTTGATGGGCATCGATTCCTTTTTGATGTTTCCTTCGGCAACCTGGAAAAGAGCTGTTTCCGAAAAATCGATCAGGTCGTCGACATCAATGCTATCGTCATAAGCTTTGGTCTGTATTTCAGTCGAAACGCGGATCATTTCGCGCTGTATAAATTTCTGGGCGATAATACGTGAGTGAAATTCAATGTGGGCAGCAGATGCAACTCGGGATGTTAACTGGGTAATCATCATGGGTCCACCCACTTCTTCAAGCAGGTTCCGGTTCTTTAACTCCTGTGTAACCATCAGCAAATCAACCGGTTTTTCGTGGGTTGACAAGTATTTGATGACATCAAATATCTTTTGATGTTCTTCCTTGTAGAAACTTTTTGTGTCGATAATATCGGCCACCGTGATATAGGCATCGCGTTCGAGCATCAAAGCACCCAGAACAGCTTCTTCCACCTCAACAGCCTGTGGCGGAATTTTTCCGTATTGGGCATTAATCTGCTCAATAGTCATTTTGCTTTGCTGCTGGTAATTCTTTTTTTCTCCGGCCATGTTTCAGGTATTCAATCAATCAGATATTTGGGTTTTTTCTGCACACGTATTTTTTGCAGGGATTCAAAGGTAAAAAAAAAGGAGACCTTTTGGCTTCCAGAGGATATTAAGTTGTGAACAATATTACTTCAGTTTATCTTCGATAATCAACCCCAAAATATCGTCCAATTTTCTATACATGGCGGCAATTTGCTGAGGCACAAAGCTGGTCGCTGTCATTCCGGGGGTGGTATTTACCTCCTCTGCCAGCAAAAAAGTGACAGCGGTAGCCTATTTTGGAAAGAAATTGTAAATCAAACTCCGATGTAAAAACCGTATTAACTCAATCGTTTGTTTTTCAAAAATAAAACCGATGCGATAATCTCCAATTCGGATACGGTAAGCATTTTTACTTCCTTTCAGCTTTTTACAATTTGGGATATCTGAAAGTTTACCAGATTTCTGAATTCCTTCGATACAATCAGCAATAGAATGAAGAAGTTTTTGATCAGTTAATTTAGTCGTATCTTTCTCAAAAGACTTATCAATCAAAACCTTCATTTCCTGAGTTTTTGAAGATAACTATCCGTATTTATATATTTCCCTGTACGACCTTCTTTGATTGCCTTTAACAATCCGATATCTTCTTTTTCTTCTTCTGAAAGGTATTTTACCGAAATTCCGATTTTTTTTGCTAAATCAGTAAGCATTTTTAAATCTGCTTTTGAATTACCTTGTAAGACAGCTGTTTCCATTTTTTTTATTTATAAAGTACTGGAACGAAAGTACAAAATTAGCTTTAATTAAATAGCTAAAAAAGGCTCAATGTTCATAGTTACTACAATCAACTCCCTTCCCGATTTTGGGGAAGCCCGCCTGCCGGACGAGGCAGGGGTTGGGGATGGGGCTTCTCATTTCAGTTTATCTTCGATAATCAGTCCCAATACATCGCCCAGTTTTCTATCCATGGCCGAAATTTGCTGAGGAACAAAGCTGGTGGCTGTCATTCCCGGCGTTGTGTTTACTTCCAGAAAATAGAATTCATTGTCTTTTAAAATATAGTCGATCCGCACAATTCCGGAGCAATCGCACAAATCGTAAATGCGCGACGAGAGTTGCTGTATTTTTTTTGTCAGCTCTGGAGAAATGCGTGCCGGAGTAATTTCGTCGGTTTTTCCGGCGGTATATTTGGCTTCGAAATCGAAAAATTCGTTTTGTGGAATGACCTCAGTAACCGGGAACAGGATTTCCTGATCCGAAAGTTTGACCAGTCCGCAGGTAAATTCCGGACCGTCGATAAATTGCTCTACCAGGATGTCTGCACTTTCGTTCATAGCCATTTCAAGCGCAGCCAATAGCTGGCCTTTTTCCTTCACTTTGGTGACTCCAAAACTGGATCCTCCGGCATTTGGTTTAACAAACAGTGGTAATCCAAGCTCTTCAATCAATTCGTCAGCGTCAGCCACCTCTCCTTTGAATAAACGGACTGATTTGACCATCGGAACATTGAAATTACGCAGGTAATTGCTGCAGAAATACTTGTTAAAAGTGAGAGCCGATGAGTAAACGCCACAGGTAGAGTATGGGATTTTAAGCATATCGAAATAGCCCTGAAGTTTACCGTCTTCGCCGGGAGTACCGTGAATAGTGATGTAGGCAAAATCGAATTTTATTTTCTCCCCGTCTTTGACAAATGAAAAATTGTTTTTGTCAATGGGTGCGATCAACTGATCGTTTTCAAAAACATCCCATTCAAGTCCTTTCATCTGGACTTTCCAGACATTGTATATATTGGAATCGATAGATTGATATACATTAATGCTGCTCTTTACCGATACCACGAATTCGGATGAGTCGCCGCCGTAAACAACTGCAATGTTTTTTTTCATAAAGATTGATATTTCGTAATCCATATTCATTTCTGAAGGTGAATCTCACCATTTCGTCCGAAACCAGGCAATTCCTTTTCTCAAGATTTACTTTCGGACGATATTTCTTCTCTTCCTTTTTCCCCGGGTTGAAACCCGGGGCTACCAATATTTCGCTCCTAACGGAGCTGGGATGCAACTTAAACCCGACACTCAAAGCTTTCCCCCATTTGGGGGAACGGGAAGGGGGCTATTATTCCTGAGTTACCCGGTTCGAAAGATAATTGCGCCATTTTTCAATCACATTGGCCAAATCATCAGGCAGTTTCGATTCGAACAGCATTTCTTCTCCGGTTACCGGATGTACGAATCCGAGTGTTTGTGCATGAAGGGCCTGACGCGGGATCATTTCAAAACAGTTGGCCACAAATTGTTTGTATTTGGTAAAAGTTGTTCCTTTCAAAATCCGGTCGCCACCGTAATTATCATCGTTAAAAAGCGGGTGCCCGATGTGTTTCATATGAACCCTGATCTGATGGGTCCGTCCGGTTTCGAGCCGGCATTCGATGAGGTTCACATAACCCAGACGTTCGATTACCCGGTAATGTGTAACTGCAGGTTTGCCAAAATCACCATCAGGAAAAACGGTATAGACCTGTCTGTTTTTCAGGCTTCGGCCAATGTTTCCGGTAATGGTTCCTTCATTTTCCTTCAAATCGCCCCACACCAGGGCAACGTATTTCCGTTTGGTCGTTTTTTCAAAAAACTGAAGCGAAAGCTTTACTTTGGCTTCCAGGGTTTTGGCGACCACCAACAAGCCGGAGGTATTTTTATCGATACGATGGATAAGGCCGGGGCGGGGATCGTCGGAGTCAAAGAGTGGCAATTCCTTAAAATGGTAAGCCAATGCATTGACCAAAGTGCCCGAATAATTTCCGTGTCCGGGGTGTACCACCAATCCTGGCGGTTTGTTTACAACCATCAGATCGTCATCTTCATACACAATATTCAAAGGGATATCCTCTGCAATTATTTTAAGCTCACGGCGCGGATAATCCATGACAATAGAAATTTCGTCGCCTGGCTTGACTTTGTAGCTTGATTTAACGGACAGCTTATTGACCAGGATTTTACCTTCGTCGGCTGCAGCCTGCAACCGGCTGCGGGAAGCATTCATTAATCGGTTCGATAAAAATTTATCAATCCGCACTAACGTTTGTCCTGGGTCAACTACTACGTTATAATGTTCAAAGAGTTCACCGTCATCGGTCTCTTCAATATCCTCAAAATCGTCGATTAATTCGTTTTCTTCAATCATTTAGAAAAATGAGTTTTCAGGTTTTTCTGCTTCCGGTTTTGCCTCAAGTTTGGTTGGATCAAGCGTAAGCCAGATGTTAATTGAGGTTCCGCGGGCAACTTCAAAAACGGTTTTTGGATCAGGGTCCTGTTTCCAGATCAATCCTTTTATTTTCTGATCTTCGGAGATAAACGATTCATCGTAGGTAATCGTTCCGACATTCAGAAATACTTCTCCGAGGGCTAAACGTGCTTCCGCAAGGTTTCGGCCAAACAATGTTGGCACTTCGCTGGTTTCACCTTCACTATTGCCTCCTAAAACCAAATCAACAACCGAACCTTTGGAAATCATTTCACCAACCCGAACATTTATACCATTGACTTTCTGTTCGAGTACAAGATTTGGAAATTCGGAAGCTTGGTATTCTATTTCACCGGCTATCAGTCCCGAACTTTCGATGATGTTTTTAGCCTGCCGGCACGAAATGTCTGTCAGCTGAGGCATGGGTATCATTTGTTGCTTAAAGGCACATAAAGTAATCAGTATCGTGCGGTTTTCCTTCACTTTTATTCCGGGCTTTGGGAATTGGTCCAGAACGGTTCCTGGTACAGCCTCGTTCGAATAAACCGAATCGCGGATTTCAAACTTAAGGTCCAGGTCGTTTAAAATGACAGAAACCTGAGCGCCGGTTTTTCCTTTCAGATCAGGTATTTCAACAGAATCTCCATGGCCGGTGTAAATCCGGAGGAAAAACATGTTCAGTAATATCAGGAAAAAAGTAATCCCCAAAGCCGCAAGTGCATTGAGTTTAAAGGTTTTACTTTTAATAAATTCTTTCAGAGTCATGTGATAATGTTCATAGTTCGGTGAATGAACACAAAAGTAGCTTAAAAAACAGCAGGTCGGTTTTCTTACCTGGAAATTCATGCATAAGGTGTAATCAAAAAAAAATGATGATACCAGTATAAACACAAAAAGGTAAAGAAAATTCATTCTTTACCTTCTGTATATGTTCGGAAATCCGAAAGCTTCCTACTATCTTTTGTGTCTTGGTTCGTCAGAAACAGTCAGTTTTTTTCTTCCTTTTGCACGGCGTGCTTTTAAAATCCTACGGCCAGCAACGGTTGACATTCTTTCACGGAAACCGTGTTTGTTTACTCTTTTTCTGTTTGATGGCTGAAATGTCCTTTTCATTGGTCAATATTTTTTAATGATAATATTCGTTTTTCATTCGGACTGCAAAAATAGTTCTTTTTTGATATCCTGCAACCCAAACTTATCTTTATTTCATTTATTTTTTATAGTCATATGAATCAATCGCTTTGTTTCGAAAAATTCTTCCTGAAAAAATTCCTTCAGCTCGAAAACCTGAATTTGATTTCCAAACGGACTGACCTCTTCTTCGAAACCGCCGCCTTTCAGATAGAGGATTCCATTAGGCAAATCATTGTTATTTACACTGGAGACTTTGGTTCGAACCATCGAAACAAAACGTGGAAATGCAGTAACTGCACGGCTTACCACAAAATCAAATTTTTGATGAATATCCTCGACGCGAATATGTTCAGCGGTAACATTCCGGAGGTTTAAGGCAGAAGCTACTTCGTTAACCACTTTGATTTTTTTACCGATGGAATCAATTAGCATGAACGACGTCTCAGGGAAAAGGATTGCAAGTGGAATACCCGGAAATCCCCCACCGGTTCCAACATCCAGAACTGTTGATCCTGATTTGAATTGAATAATTTTGGCTATGGCCAATGAATGCAATACATGCCGTTCATAAAGTTGCTCAATGTCTTTTCTGGATATCACATTAATTTTTGAGTTCCAATCGTCGTACAACGAACTCAAACGGCCAAATTGCTCCAATTGCTGCCCTGTCAGGTCAGCAAAATATTTTGTAAGGATTTTCATGGTGTGATTGTCGGTTGATCTAATCTTCGTGTTCGTCTATTTCGGTCGATTCAATCATTTTGAAGAGCATTTCACGGGCCCTGAAAAGCTGAGCTTTTACGGTTCCGAGTGGTAATTTTAGCTCCTGTGCAATTTCTTCGTACGAGTATTCCCTAAAATAACGAAGTTCAACGAGGATACGGTATCTGGGTTTCAGTTGGTGAACGATTTTACGCATCAGAAAAGCCTTCTGTATCCGAATCAGTCTTTCCTCCGGATCGGGTTCCTGTGAACGAAGCCTGACGGGGGGATCATTATCTCCGTTTTCATGTCCATTTTCAATCGAAACATAGACGCCACGCCTTTTTCTCAAGAAATCGATGCAGTTGTTGGTTGCGATTTTGAACAACCAGGTACTGAACGCAAAATTGGGAGAATACTGGTGCAGGTTTTTAAATGCCTTACCAAATGCTTCAAGGGTCAGATCTTCAGCATCGTTTTTGTTATTCACCATTTTCAGAAGCATAAAATAAATCGCATCCTTGTAGCGACTCATGAGCTTGGCAAAAGCTTTTTCGTTGCCCAAAAGTGCCAGTTCAACCAGCAAATAATCGTACTGTGCCTTATCAGACAATTGCGGATTTAATTCCATTTGCTTCTTCTGTGAATGAGGTACATCGACCAAAATAAGCACCAGTTAATGATTGGTTTAGCCAAAAAGTACACAAGCGAAGGTATGAATATTTTTTGTTCATTCAAGCGGTTTAACAGTATTTTAACGATAATTAGGAGCAGAAGGATAAAGATTACCGGAAACGCAAAAATGATCATCCAATTTTCAGGATGAATGACTGTTAGAGTGACTGCAAGAGCTGGCAAAAGCAGCTTTGTTACATCATCCAAAAACAAACTGATTTTAATTGACCAAAATAGATTTTGCCTGATTTGAACACTTTTCCGGAGTAGTTTAAGGTGATCGCCCCGATCGTCTTCAATGAGTTCATGGACAGCCATGTCAGGATTGGTTGTAATTTCAACCTTTCCTTTCTTAAAATTTTCATTGAAGATCAATTCGAGATTGGCAAAATTCCGGTTCAGTTTATGCCTGAAACCAAGCGTATCGAAATACATCGATTTTTTGAAAAGGATATTATTTTCGTTGAAAACAAAGGGTTTTCCGGCAAGCGCCCATGACCCGCTGATCATGAACTGATTGAAAAGCTCCAACCGACAAATCAGGTTGCGGAATCCTTTTGTGCGACCAAGGTTGGTATAGGCAATTACCGCCTCCGTTTCGGGAGTCAGCAAACTGTTTAATTTTGATAACCATTCCGGGCCGATAGTTCCTGAAAGTGATGTCAATAAAATGATCCATGGCGAAGAGGCGCCTTTCATTCCGATGTTTATGGCTTGTTTCTCAGAAAACATTGCTTCCTGACTCAAACTGGTAATTTTGAGTTTTGGATTAGTTTCGGCCAGCACTTTCAGAATTTCAAATGTACTGTCCTCAGAATACACATTGATTACCAGAAGCTGATAATCATTATACTGCTGATCAGAAAATTTGTGCAGAATTTCCCGGATATGCTCTTCCTCGTTGCGGACAGGCAAAATAATAGTCACCTGATTGCTGACCTGATTTGGCGAACGATCTTTGTGCAGCGCCAGTTTAAGATAGTACACCAGTAAAAAATAAATTTGAATAAGAAATACAAGCGCCAGAGAAGCCAACAGCGCGATGTCGCTGTTTGTGAGCATTTGAAAGTTGATAATCTTCACTTCGGAATTGCTTGGTTATGAAATTGATTGAATCTTAAAAATACGAGCGGCAAAATTAATAATCCTGACGGTTAAATCCTTCCTATTTTTAATTAGATTTAACGATTCCCCTTTCCGTACTTTTTCCTGTCATTCCACATTTATACCTATCTTTGGGCACTCAAAAAATACGTTGAATGCAATTTGAATTAAAACATACAGCTGGCGGGAGTAAAGCAAGGGCAGGATATCTCACGACCGGTCACGGTGATATTGAAACGCCCATCTTCATGCCTGTCGGTACAGCAGGTTCGGTAAAAGGAATCCATAAAAGAGATTTGAAAGATGATATCGGAGCACAAATCATCCTGGGAAACACTTATCATTTATACCTGCGTCCAGGTTTATCAATCATTGAACAGGCTGGCGGACTGCATAAATTTAACGGTTGGGACGGACCAATATTGACAGACAGTGGTGGTTACCAGGTATTTTCGCTGGGTGATATCCGCAAATTAAGTGAAGATGGAGCTAAATTTCAATCGCACATTGATGGTTCGGCTCATTTATTCACTCCTGAAAATGTAATTGACACTCAGCGCACCATTGGAGCCGACATCATGATGGCCTTTGATGAATGTACGCCCGGTGATGCTGAATATGAATATGCCCGGAAGTCGATGGAGATGACCCAGCGCTGGCTCGACCGCTGTTTCAACCAGTTCGGAAAGACATCGCCCAAATACGGTTATTCGCAATCACTTTTCCCTATTGTGCAGGGAGCCGTATATCCTGATCTGCGCGCAATTTCAGCACAAAATGTATTGCAATATAACAGCGACGGTTATGCCATTGGAGGTCTTTCTGTTGGAGAGTCTGAAAAAGATATGTACGCCATGATTGAAGTGGTCAACGAAATACTTCCGGAGAACAAACCACGTTATCTGATGGGGGTTGGCACTCCTGTTAATATTCTGGAAGGAATTGATCGTGGCATTGACATGTTCGATTGTGTGATGCCCACACGTAACGGACGGAATGGAATGCTGTTCACCCAGAAAGGAATCATGAACATGCGGAATAAAAAATGGGCCGATGATTTTTCACCTGTCGATCCGGATGGAACTTCATTTGTCGATCATCAGTATAGCAGGGCATTTCTGCGCCATCTGGTAATTTCAGGAGAAATGCTTGGAGCCCAGATTTGCAGTCAGCACAACCTGGCCTTTTACCTCTGGCTGGTGAAGGAAGCGCGGAAACACATACTGAATGATTCGTTTAAGAGCTGGAAAGAAGAAATGGTACAACAAGTCTCAGCACGTTTATAATACTTTAGTTTATGCTGCATCGAATTGACTGGTATATTATTAAGAAATTTCTCGGGACATTTTTTTATGCCATTGGCCTGATCATCTGCATTTCCATTGTTTTTGATGTATCGGAGAAGATTGATGATTTTATATCAAAGGATGTTACCCTAAAGTCAATCATATTTGATTACTACGTCAATTTCGTGCCTTATTTTGCCAACCTGTTCAGCGGACTTTTCACCTTTATTGCCGTTATTTATTTTACCTCGAAACTGGCCTACAACACTGAGATTATTGCAATTCTCAGTGCCGGAGTATCGTTTAAAAGACTTATGCGACCTTATATGGCCGGTGCTTCTGTTATCGTTTTATTTTCATATCTGCTTGGTAATTATATAATTCCACCGGCAAACAAAAAGAGAGTTGATTTTACAAACATGTATATCGGGACCCGGAAAGACGGAAATGAACGAAACATTCACCGACAAATTGAACCAGGGGTTTTTGTATATATGTCGTCGTACAATGCATCAAATGATGTGGGCTATAAATTCACCATCGAAAATTTCATCGACAGGAAACTGGTCAGCAAATTATCTGCTGATTACATCAAATGGGATCGTGAAAAGAAAAAATGGGTTATTCATGATTATAACATCCGGACAATTGAAGGCTATACAGAAAAAATAGTGCAGGGAAGTGAAAAAGACACAACACTGAATATGTCGCCTGAAGATTATCAGGTGGTTGAGAATATCGTGGAAACCATGACACTGCCTACATTGAACAAAACAATCGAAAATCTGAAACTTCGCGGGGTTAATACCATCAGTTATGAGATTGAAAAACATCGACGCCGCTCACAACCATTTTCAGCATTTATCCTTACCATTATTGGTGTGTCTCTTGCATCCAGAAAAATCAAGGGCGGTATTGGCTTTCATCTGGGACTTGGATTATTACTCAGCTTTTCATACATCCTGTTCATGCAAATCACTACGGTTTTTGCAACCAGTAATCTACTCGACCCCTGGATGGCCATGTGGATACCCAATATTATTTATGGAGCACTTGCATTCTATCTTTACAAAAGAGCAGCAAGGTGATGTTTAAAAATTCAAACTCTTAATAAAATAATTCAAAAACAACAAACCAGCGTGGGGTTATTTTATTTGTGTGAATGTTTTATAAAACATGTCAGGCAATAAAAAAATGATAATTTTGCGCTCTCATTATAACGATTTATTCAGTCAATGGATAGTTCTGGAGACTATTCATTGATCTAATTCTAATTTAAAATAAAATTCTATGTCACTGAAAAGAAGCATTTTTGACCTTCGGAAACGAAAGGATCAGGTTCGGCTGGGTGGAGGTGAAGAAGCCATTGAGAAACAGGTTGCCATGGGCAAACTAACAGCCCGGGCGCGTATCCTTGCTATTGTAGATGAAGGTTCATTTCACGAATACGATATGTTCGTTGAACATGTTGGTACCGATTTCGACATGGGCAACAAAGTTCTGGCCGGTGATGGAGTAGTTATTGGTACAGGAACTATTTATGGGTCTCCGGTTTGTCTGTTCGCACAGGATTTCACGGTTGCCGGCGGATCTTTGGGCTTAATGCATGCCCGCAAGATCACCAAAATTATGGATCATGCCCTTAAAATGCGGGTTCCTCTGATTGGTATCAACGACTCGGGTGGTGCGCGTATTCAGGAAGGTGTTAATTCATTGGCCGGCTACGGCGAGATCTTCTTCCGCAACACGCTCTCTTCAGGAGTTATCCCGCAAATTTCAGTTATACTCGGCCCTTGTGCCGGAGGAGCAGTTTATTCGCCTGCATTGACCGATTTCGTTTTTGTAGTTGAAAATATCTCAAAAATGTTCATTACAGGTCCCGCTGTAATCAAAAGTGTATTAGGCGAGGATATTTCGATGGAAGCGTTGGGTGGTGCAAGAGTTCATGCAGAAATTACAGGTAATGCCCATTTCTTTGCCCTTAGCGAAAAAGAATGTTTCGAACAGATTAAAAAACTGATCACTTATATTCCCTGGAACAATACGCAGAAAGCCAAAACTTTCCCGGTAAAGGAACCCAAATTCAAAACAAAAATTGAAAATATTGTTCCTGCCGATGCAAGGCTGCCGTATGACATTCGCGACATCATTAAATCAATCGCTGATGGTTCAGAGTTCTTCGAAATCATGGAATTGTTTGCCGCAAACATCGTTATCGGTTTCGGTCGTATGAATGGCGAAACAGTTGGGTTTGTAGCTAACCAGCCTAAAGTTTTGGCCGGAGTGCTCGATTGCGACAGTTCTGACAAAGCAGCCCGTTTCATTCGCTATTGCAACGCATTCAACATTCCGATTATTACGCTGGAAGATATGCCGGGCTATTTACCAGGTGTTGATCAGGAGCATGCCGGAGTAATCCGTCACGGCGCTAAAATCCTTTATGCCTATTCGGAGGCTACCGTTCCAAGAATTACGGTTATTATCCGTAAAGCCTATGGTGGTGGTTATATTGCCATGAACTCGCGCCATTTACGGGCCGACTTTGTATTTGCCTGGCCAATGGCAGAAATCGCGGTCATGGGACCTGAAGGAGCTGCCAATATCGTATTCCGTAAGGAAATTTCGGAAGCTGAGGATCCGGAAGCCATGCGGCAGCAAAAGATTCAGGAATACAAGGACAAATTTGCCAATCCTTTTGTAGCCGCTTCAAAAGGCTACATCGATGAAGTAATTGAACCTCATGAAACAAGGAAGATCCTTTTACATGCTTTGAAAATCTCTGCAAATAAAGATGTTCAGGGCCCATCTAAAAAACACGGACTTCCACCATTTTAATCAAAACTAAAGGATTATGGCAGATCAGGAAAAACAATATATCATTGTGCACAGCGCAAAATATGAAACCACGTACAACCAAAAGTACCTGAACCGGAAAGTATGGGAAGAACCCAATTTTAATCACATCAAATCATATATTCCCGGGACGATTATCGAAATTTTGGTAAAGGAAGGTCAGCTCGTTAAGGCAGGTGAAAGTATTCTTATTTTGGAGGCGATGAAGATGTACAACGATATTAAAATGCCTTTCAAAGGTAAAATTCTGAAATTGAATATTGAAAGCGGTCAAAAAATACCAAAAGATTTTCTGATGATTGAAATTGAACCGGTTAAATAAGAAAGATTAAGAGTCAATTTGAAATGCTGACATATTTTAAAAGGAGTGTTTCCATAATGGGAACACTCCTTTTTTATGCCTTGTTGTCTAGTCCTGAAATAGCGTTACACAAAAAGTAAAGCCGATTTCAGAAATTATTAATCTGGTTTTGGTTTAAATATAATGTCCACTACATCGGCTTTTGATGTCAATGTTTTTGCCAATTGCTGCACCTGAGCAATCGTCATATTCTGAAGGATATTCTCAAAGTTCTCCGAAGTCGCAGGATTGTAATTATACATATAATAGGTATTCAAGGCCTGTAACCAGTAATTGTTGTGCAATTTTGACTGTTCACGGTTTTTCAGAAGGTTTTTCACCGCCTTGTCCAGATCTTCAGCGGTCGGACCGTTTTGAACGATCTGATCAATTTCGCGGTAAATGATCGATTTCAGGTACTGTGCTTTGGCCGGGTCGGTATCAAACGTCAACTGAAGGCTTTTTTCAGCTTTCGGAAATTTCGACGAATTGGCTGACACCCTTACCCCATATGTTCCACCTTCTTTTTCACGGATTTCTGCAATATAACGAAGGTTCAGAATATCGCGAAACACGCTAAGCACAAGGTTTTGTTCGGGCGAATATTCCATTTCAGCATCGAAATTGACCGAAACGGTAGCCTTTTTTACTTCCAGCGGAATTTCAATTTCGCGTTCTGTTTTTCCTTTTGGCCCTTCTACTTTGCGGTCGGTCCAGGTTTCTTTCCGTGGCAAATTGGTTAATGAACCGATATACTTTTCAGCCATTGTTTTGGCCGTTGCTTCATCGATATTTCCAACAATGAAATAAGTAAAATCGCCGGCATCAACAAAACGATCTTTGTAAATACCTTCCATTTGTGCCAGAGAAATCTCGTTGAAAAATTCAGGAGTCATCGGTTTGGTGCGTGGATTATGGCTGGTCATAATCAGTGACAATGAGTCACTTATTATTTTCTGCGGATTGTTGGCCATGTTTGCTACGAAAGCTTTGAAGCGGTCATTCATCGCTTCGTAAGCTTCCTTGTCGAACCGCGGGTTTTCGAATTGCAGGTACAACAATTGCATCATGGTTTCAAAATCTTTCGGGGTGCTTGATCCGGTGAATGTTTCATTCAGAACAGATAGACCAACAGACAGGCTGACTTTTTTGCCTGTCAGCGCTTTTTTCAGGGCTGTAGCATCGTAATCACCCACACCGAACGATCCGATGAAAGAATTAAGCATCATCGCCGAAGCAATTTTGTCGTTATCCACTTTTGAACTTCCGCCATTGCTGATCGCAATCAGCGAAACCTGATCTTTCTCGTAATCAGCCTGACGGAAAACAACCTTGGTTTCGTTGCCCAATGTCCATTCCACGGCATTAAACTCCGGAAGTATTTTTGTACCCTTAACTTTTGATCCTTTCAATTCTTTGCTAATCAGGTTTGAAGATACAGCTTCATCGACATAAGGTTCAACCGGACTATTTTCAACTTCTGCCATGATCGCCAATGCCTGATCTTTTGAAAGGTGCTTGGCTTCAGGCTTGTCGGGTCCTTCAACAACAATCACGCGATTTTCAGGAGTCATCCATTGTTTGGCTTTGGCCGAAACTTCTTCAACCGTGATGGCTGGTACTATCGCCTGAGTAAATTCCCAGTCGAAATCCATTGAAGTCAATGGTTCACCATCGATATAATTACCTTTAAAATCTCTGGCATACTGGTCGTTACTAATTTTATCGCGCTGTTTGTAACGACTTTCAATTGATGTCAACAGATTCGTCTTTGCACGTTCGAGTTCTCCGGAAGTAAAACCATGTTTGTAAATTCGCTGTGCTTCAGTATAAATCGACTTAAAAGCAACATCGTCCAGATCGGGTTTTGCAGTGGCCCTGGCAACGAAAACTTCATAACCTGAAACAAATCCGCTGTAACCGAAACTTCCGGAAATAAACGGGGGAACTCCTTTTTGAAGCAGTTCGGTGATCCGGTCTCTGGTCATCATGGCAAAAAGCGACTGAATAGTTTGGTTGCGCAAGTAGTTCAGATTTTTTTCTGAAGTGGCAGGTGCATTGTGTTTAATGTAAAGCGAAACAGAATAGCTGTCGGCTTCTTTGTCGCTTGCGAGCACATACAAGGGTTCCTTATTTTCAGGAACAGCATAGAATTCGCGTTCCTGAGGATCTTTAACCGGTTCGATCGATGAGAAAAGAGCTTTCACTTTCTTTTCTACCGCATCAACATCTATGTCCCCAACAATGGCAATAGCCTGCAAATCTGTCCGGTACCATTCGTGATAGAAATTACGAAGTGTTTCGTATTTGAAATTCTTGATCACATCCAGATCACCGATCACGTCACGATTCATATACCTGGAACCATTCAGTAAAACAGGCAACCATTGGCGCTGCATCCTGAAACCCGCTGTGCGGCGGGTTCTCCATTCTTCAGTAATCACTCCACGTTCAGCGTCAATTTCTTCATCGGTAAGTAAAAGAAAATGAGACCAGTCGTTTAAAACCAGCAAACAGGTGTCAACCAACCCTTCGTGTTTCACAGGGATATCACTCATATTATAAACTGTTTCGCCAAAACTGGTATAGGCATTGATATTCCGGCCAAAAGCCACGCCATGTTTTTCAAGGGTGTTGATGATTCCTTTTCCGGGGAAATGCTTGGTACCATTGAAAGCCATGTGTTCCAGAAAATGAGCCAGACCATTCTGGTCGTCGTTTTCGAGCAGGGCGCCCACATTTTGAATAATGTAGAAACTTGCCCGTTCTTTTGGTTCTTCGTTGTGACGGATGTAATAGGTCATTCCATTGTCAAGTTTGCCGATACGGACGGCTGGATCAACCGGTGCAGGTTTACTTAAATCAATCTGGCTAAAACCAGTCCATGATAACTGCACCAGAGCAACGATCAGGAATAATCTGAATTTGATCATACAATTGTTATTTGGTTAAAATTAAAACTACACGAATTTATAGGTACAAGTCTGGCTTGTCGCTTGTCATAATACTAACGAATGGGTAACTATCAACTATTCAGAATTACACCAATCCGATTATTTTTTTATCCTAAACTGAACCGGATCATTAAAGAATTGCACAAACCCATTAATCAAACCGAATTTAACGGCATCTTAAGTCAATGATTAAACCTTTCCTGAACAACCGGAACCTCAAAGGGGACCTGATCAAAATAAACATTGTTGAAAAGTCTTTACCTTCCGGTCCTGAAAAACAGGAAAACAGTCTTACTTTTGGTGACCATTTAGAAATAGGAAATAGTGCAAAATTATTTAGAAGGATTGAATAAGGCTCAGAGGCTTGCCGTTGAAAATATCCATGGCGCTTCATTAATTATTGCCGGTGCAGGATCGGGGAAAACACGTGTCTTAACTTTACGGATTGCCCATCTGTTAAAAAACGGAGTCAGACCCGGCTCTATTTTAGCCCTGACATTTACCAACAAAGCAGCCCGCGAAATGAAAGACCGTATTGCAAAAATGGTCGGTCCAAATACTGCCAAATACCTGTGGATGGGTACTTTTCATGCTATCTTTGCCCGTATTTTAAGAACCGAAGCGGAAACGATCGGATACCCCTCAAATTTTACGATCTATGATTCGTCAGACTCCAAAAACCTAATAAAAAGCATCATTAAAGAATTAAATCTCGATGATAAAACTTATAAACCCAGCGTAGTTTCGTCACGTATTTCGGCTGCCAAAAACAACCTGGTTTCTTCGGAAGTGTATGCCACTTTGCCCGAAATAACCGAATACGATCAAAGCATCAAAATGCCGCTGATCAGTTTGATTTACAAGCAATACGCCAAACGCTGCTTCCTGGCAGGAGCCATGGATTTTGACGATTTGCTTCTAAAGACCAATTCGCTGTTCAGGAACCACCCGGAAATTCTGGCGAAATACCAACACATTTTTGACTTCATCCTGGTTGATGAGTACCAGGATACGAACCATTCCCAGTACATGATCATCAAAAAACTGGCAGCCATTCACCAGAATATTTGCGTGGTTGGCGACGATGCCCAGAGCATTTATTCGTTTCGCGGGGCACGTATCGAAAACATCCTGAATTTTCAGAACGATTATCCCGAGCACAAGGTTTTCAAACTCGAACAAAACTACCGGTCAACTCAAAACATTGTGGACGCGGCCAACAGCATCATTGCCAAAAATAAACGACAGATCAGGAAAAATGTATTTTCAGAAAAAGAAAAAGGCACACTGATTAAGGTGATGAGCGCCATTACCGATAACGAAGAAGGTTACCTGGTGGCCAACGAAATTACGGATACCCGGATGCGCGACCATTTCATGTTCTCCGATTATGCCATTTTGTACCGCACCAATGCCCAGTCGCGAATTTTTGAAGAAGCGCTTCGGAAACGGAATATTCCGTATAAAATTTACGGTGGACTTTCATTTTATCAGCGAAAGGAAATTAAGGATTTGCTTGGCTATTTCCGATTAGTCATCAATCCGAAAGATAATGAAGCTTTTAAGCGAATCATCAACTATCCGGCGCGTGGAATAGGTCAGACCAGCCTCACCAAACTCGAACAATTTGCCGGTCAAAATAACCTTTGCATCTGGGAATTTGCAACCAACATTCCGCTATTGCTAAGCGAATTCAACAAAGGAACTGCAGCCAAGATCCATGAATTTACGAAACTCATTGAATTTTTCAGGGAAAAACTGGAAACCTGTGAAGCCTTCGAACTGGCCTCAGAAATCGCAACCGGAACTGAAATCATGAAAGATTTGTACAAAGACCAGTCTCCGGAAGGAGTAAGCCGATTCGAAAATATTCAGGAGTTGCTCAATGGGATCCAGGAGTTTTCTATTTCAGCCAAAGAAGAAGGAACTCCTAACCAATTAAACAATTTCATGGAAGATGTTGCCCTGCTTACCGATCAGGACAACGAAAAACCGGAAGATACCGACCGTGTGGCCCTGATGACCATACACTCGGCCAAAGGGCTCGAATTCAAGAATGTTTTTATTGTCGGCGTTGAAGAAAATCTCTTCCCATCGAATCAGAACGGGCAAAAAACAGCCGAAGATTTTGAAGAAGAACGTCGTCTGTTTTATGTTGCCCTAACCCGGGCCGAACAAAATGCGTATATTAGTTTTGCACGTCAACGGTACAAATGGGGCAAACTGGAATACTGCAACAAAAGCCGGTTTATCGATGAGATTGATCCTCAATACCTGAACATGCCAATCGAAAAAGATCCGTCATTTTACAGCGACAATCAGGATTTACCTTTTGGCATGCCAAAGCCACGGACTCAAAGCACAGCGGTTCCCGGATTCAAATCTTCTGCTGTCAGTCAACCCGATTTATACCGGAAATTGACCAAGCTGAGGGAAACTAAAAAAGAAACCGATGCTTTTGAATACAGCAATCCGGAAGAGATTCAGGCAGGAATGCTTGTTGAGCATCAGCGGTTTGGACGGGGAAAAGTTTTGCAAATGGAAGGTAAAATGCCGGATATTAAAGCCACAGTCTTTTTTCAGAACACCGGAAAAAAACAACTTTTACTAAAATTCGCTAAACTCCGGATAATTAGTTAGTTTTGCAGTGTAAATCTAAATCCGGTTAGTTTTTGCTGCTTTTCTTTGCCGGCAAAACTATTTTGACTTATTTTGCATCAAATTCGTCCTCATCCTGATTATCCGTACAGATTTCCTTATTGAGATAACAGCCTGATTTTTTTAGAAAAACTTTATTTATTTTCATGGATTACAATTCTGATCGCAGTAAGTTGCCACTCCCTGAGTATGGCAGAAACTTACAAAATATGGTCAATCACATCATGACCATTGAAGACCGCAATGAACGGAACAGGGCCGCCCGAACGATTATTGACATCATGGGTACCATGTATCCGTACCTGAGGGATATCAACGATTTCAAACATAAGCTTTGGGATCATCTGGCAATTATGGCTAATTTTGACTTAGACATCGATTATCCATATACTCCGCCATCTCCTGAATTTTTCAACACTCCGCCAAAGAGAATTTCATACAGTTACAACCAGGTTAGATATCGTCACTACGGAAAAACCATCGAATTCCTGATTGAAAAAGCGGCTGTTCACGAAGATGAAAAGGAACGTGAACTACTGATTAAACTGATTGCGAACCACATGAAAAAGAGTTATGTGATGTGGAACAAGGATTCAGTTACCGATGACAAAATTTTGCTGGATATCGAAGAATTATCAAAAGGTAAAATTAAATGTACTGAACTAACTCTTACCGAAACCAAGGATATTTTATTCCGGAATCAGAAAAAACAAAACACGGGAAACGTTTCCGGACGAAAATACCAGAAACCGGATGATCGCAAAAAAATGCGACAATAATATTCTGATCTTTATACTATTCTCCAGACAACTCTGATTTTTTGTACAGATGGCAACTTTTAAAATTGAAGGCGGCAATCAATTACATGGCGATTTGTACCCGCAGGGTGCAAAAAATGAAGCGCTTCAGGTCATATGTGCGGTTCTGCTGACGCCATATAAAGTTCAGATTTCGAACATTCCTGAAATCAGCGATGTCCTCAAATTAATTGAAATCCTGACTGAACTCGGCGTTAAAACAGAACGAACCAGCAAAGGGAATTATACGTTTCAGGCTGATGATATTCGGCTCGATTTCCTGAAAACCGATATTTTCGCACTTCAGGCTGCCAGTCTGCGGGGATCAATCATGATATTGGGCCCGCTTTTGGCCCGCTTCGGAATTGGATACATTCCACAACCCGGTGGAGATAAAATCGGGAGGCGGCGCCTGGATACCCATTTTACCGGACTTCAAAAACTGGGCGCTAGTTTCACCTATAATCCTGACGAACATTTTTTCAGCGTGGAAGTTTCCAAACTGAAAGGAGCTTATATGCTTCTCGACGAAGCTTCGGTGACCGGGACTGCAAATATTGTGATGGCAGCTACCATGGCCGAAGGAACTACCACCATTTATAATGCCGCCTGCGAACCCTACGTTCAGCAATTGTGTAGAATGCTCGTTTCGATGGGGGCAGTTATCGAAGGAATCGGCTCCAATCTGCTATCGATAAAAGGTGTCGGGTCACTTTCAGGATGTGCTCACCAAATTTTACCAGACATGATTGAGGTTGGAAGTTTCATCGGACTTGCTGCCATGACCAACTCAGAAATTACCATCCGTAATGCAGGAATCCAACATTTGGGGATTATTCCTGAACAGTTTAAACGACTTGGAATTCAGATGGAAGAACGTAACGACGATCTGTTTATCCCGGCCCAGGAACATTATGAAATTGAAACCTTTATCGACGGTTCAATCATGAACATTGCCGATGCCCCGTGGCCAGGCTTAACACCCGATTTACTCAGCATTTTTCTGGTTATTGCCACCCAGGCAAAAGGAAGTGTACTGATTCATCAAAAAATGTTTGAAAGCCGCCTGTTTTTTGTCGATAAACTGATTGATATGGGAGCTCAGATTATACTTTGCGATCCGCACAGGGCAACGGTAATCGGACTCGACCACAAGTATCACCTTAGGGCAACCAATATGAGTTCACCTGACATTCGTGCCGGGGTGGCCCTGCTCATTGCAGCTTTATCGGCTCAGGGAACCAGTAAAATCTCCAACATTGAACAAATCGATCGCGGATATGAAAAAATTGACGAACGCCTGAATGCTATTGGGGCAAGAATTACAAGGATCGATTAGGTTTCTGTTTGATATTCAAACCTGTTAATTTTTCCTAACAGAATCAGATGACTACACAAACCTGTATCTGAATTGTTATTTTTGCAGGTAAATTCAAGAAACAACTAAACGCATTGTTATGAAAATGAAGATCACACTTGTTTTTGCAGTTCTATTCGCCTTGGCAACCTATTCAAAAGCTGCCCCAGGCAAAAACACGACAAAAGAATCAACCATCGGATTAAATCTTGGAAACCAGGCACCTGAAATCAGTGAAAAGTCGGTTGACGGAAAAGACCTTAAACTTTCGGCGCTTCGTGGAAAATTGGTATTGATTGATTTTTGGGCATCCTGGTGTGGCCCATGCCGACACGAAAATCCTACAGTTGTAGCTGTGTACGAAAAATATAAAGACTCCAAATTTAAAAATGGCAAAGGGTTCACTGTTTATAGTGTTTCGTTAGATCGGGACAGAACTGCCTGGGAAGTAGCGATCAAAGCCGATAAACTAACATGGGAAAACCACGTTAGCGACCTGCAATACTGGAATTCAAAATTTGCAGGAATCTATGGAGTTCGCAGCATTCCATCCAATTTTCTAATTGACGGCGATGGGATCATTATTGGTAAAAACCTTCGTGGCCCTGCACTTGAACAGGCAATTTCAGCACTCCAGAAATAAAACAGTTTTCCGGAAAAATACAAAAAGGTAGTTCGGGCAACGGACTGCCTTTTTTCTTGTTGACCCATTTCTCAGGATAACCGGTATCCTGCGGTCAGGCCAATTATTGCACCAAGTACTCATCGACACAAAAAATCTACAATTTCACTCCATTCAAGTCTGGCAGTTTGCAATTATTTAAAATGCCAATTTGTCAATCGGATTGCCAATGGCAGTATATTTGCAGTTCAGAAAACGAAAATTTTAAAATTCAGATCCAATGACAGAAAATAAAGCTAAAGTTAACGATCAGCTTGAAAACGAAATACCAGATTTAACTGAGCATCTGGAGGAATCAGCAGAAAACAAAAAAGAAACTAAAAAAGATAAAGGCCACAAAAAAACCAAAGCTGAAGAACAACTTGAAAAGGCTGAATCAGAAATTATCGAATTGAAAGACAAACATATTCGGTTACAGGCCGATTTTGACAATTACCGAAAACGTACGTTAAAAGAACGCATGGAATTGTTGAAGACTGCCAATGAAAGTTTGCTGATCAGCATTCTGCCTGTGATTGATGATTTTGACCGGGCTTTACAAATATTGGATATGGCAGAGGAAAAAAATCACGTCAGCGATGGAGTTAATCTGATTTACAACAAGTTTCAGGAATTCCTGAAACAAAATGGGGTAAAAGAAATTAATGCACAAGGTCAAGATTTCGACACTGAGGTACACGAAGCAATTGTTAAAATACCTGCCCCATCCAAAGAATTAAAAGGCAAAGTTGTTGATGTCGTACAGAAAGGTTATTTACTGAACGACAAAGTAATACGTTTTCCAAAAGTAGTTATAGGCGAATAAGCCAGATTTATTTGATTAAAATGACAAAACGCGATTTTTACGAGATTCTGGGTGTCAGCAAAACAGCGACTGCTGATGAAATAAAAAAGGCTTACCGGCAAAAAGCCATTCAGTTCCATCCGGATAAAAATCCAGGCAATAAAGAAGCCGAGGAAAAATTCAAGGAAGCTGCTGAAGCCTATGAAATATTGAGCAGTCCTGAGAAACGTCAGAAATACGACCAGTTTGGTCATGCCGGAATGGGCAATAATGTCGGTTTTAGCGGTCATGACATGTCGATGGACGATATTTTCTCGATGTTCGGCGATATCTTCGGTGGTGGTGGATTTGGTGGTTTCGGCGGAGGTTCGCGCAGCAGGGGCCCGCGTCAGCACCGTGGATCAGATCTTCGTGTTAAGGTCAACCTTAACCTGTTGGAAGTGTTGAACGGTGTAGAAAAAAAGATCAAAGTAAAAAAATATGTCCCTTGCAACCATTGTCATGGAACAGGCGCACAGGGCGGCTCATCCTATACCAACTGCTCAACCTGCAGGGGATCGGGGCACGTTACCCGCATTCAGAACACACTGCTCGGGCAGATGCAAACTACGGCAACCTGCCCCAGTTGCAACGGCGAAGGACAAATTATAACCAATAAGTGTGTTCACTGCCAGGGTGAAGGAGTTGTTCGCGACGAAGAAGTTATCAGCATCAGAATACCGGCAGGTGTTGGTGAGGGGATGCAATTGAATGTTGCCGGCAAAGGAAACAGCGGGCGCCGCGGCGGTATCAGTGGCGACCTTTTTGTAGTGATTCAGGAAGACGAACATCCGGATTTAATCAGGGATGGCAACAACCTGGTTTATAATCTATTTGTAACATTTCCTGAAATAACCTTAGGCACGACCAACGAAATTCCGACCGTCTATAACAAGGTAAAAGTAAAGATTGAAGCCGGTACACAACCTGAAAAAATTCTTCGTTTACGTGGAAAAGGTTTACCTGACGTGAATGGTTACGGAAAAGGTGATTTGTTGGTCAGGGTGCATGTTTGGATACCCAAAAAAGTGAATTCCGAAGAACGGAAACTTCTGGAGAAACTTCAGTCATCACCTAATTTTGCCGATGGGCCTGATCAGGCCGACCGGAATTTATTCGATAAAATGAGGGATATATTTGATTAATCTGAATTAGCAATCCTGATAAAAAAGCTCCTGTAAAAATGAAGAATTTCAAACATCCGGGAGCTTTTCTGTTTCCATCTATTTCCATTACAGCCCAAATCTTAAACTGAATTGCTCCAATCTTTACTGAAAAATATCCAGCGAATCGAGTGCAGCCTTGTATTTACGGGCATTTTCGTTATGGGCAGAAAGATTTTTTGCAAAATTGTGATATCCTGAAAAATCCTGTCTGGCGCACATATAGATGTAAGGTGTTTTGGTGGCATGCAAAACAGCTTCAATACTCGAAATTTCAGGAAAATTAATTGGCCCGGGTGGCAAACCCGCATATTTATAGGTATTGTAAGGTGAATCAATCGCTAAATGACTATTCAATACCCTTTTAATGTGAAAATTGCCCAAAGCAAACTTAACTGTTGGGTCGGCCTGCAAGGGCATTCCCCGTTTAATTCGGTTCAGGTATAATCCGGCAACAATGGGCTTTTCATTTTTTTTATTGGTTTCTTCCTGAACGATGGAAGCCACGGTCATTACTTCTTCCGGAGTTAAACCCAATTCATTAGCCTCGTTTCGCCTTGTTTCATTCCAGAAACGCTTGTATTCCATCGACATACGCTCCAAAAACTGATCAGCAGTAGTGGTCCAGTAAAACTCATAGGTATTCGGAATAAACATACAATGAAAAGTGCTTTCAATAAAACCAAACTTTTCATGGACAGCCGGATCACTGAATTTCCTCAGAAGTTCAATTGAATCTGGTTGGATATATTTCGAAACGGCTCCGGCCAATTCATTGATAAAACGCAGATTATTAAAAGTTACATTTACAGGAACCTGATTTCCGGATTTCAGCATATTCACAATTTCATTGGTATTCAAACCTTTATCTAACAAATACTTTCCTGGCTTTATAGCTTCAGTATATTTTTTTCGCTTAAACACCCAGTCAAGAGCTTTATAATCCATAATTATTTCGTGCTTTTTCAAACTGTCGATGACTTGTTTGTAGGTCGCATGCAGTGGAATGATGATACTTCCAGGAGTCAGGATATTGGGATTAAAGATGTAACGGTAAAGCTGATAACCATATAATCCGCCACCTAAAAGTGCAGTTATAAAAAATATAGTAACCCATTTATTCAATCGCGGGAAAAGCATAAGCCGGCTTTTTTTTGTTAAATTCATACCACCTGGTTTTTTTGTAAAAATAATCATTTCAATCAAAGAACCTAAAACATGGTTTGATGCCTAAAGTAATGTTTGTATTCTTTTCCTTAATTTCGATAAGAAAGGGTCACAGCCTTCTTCCGTTTACCTGAATTTACGTATTTTCGCTTCACCATACACACACCAAAACAGTTCAATATGCATAGGGTTAATTTAGCCGAAAATATTTATTATGTGGGATTTAATGATCGCAAAACCCACCTTTTTGAAAATATCTGGCCCATCCCCAAAGGGATTTCATACAATTCGTATCTCATTGTTGACGAAAAGATAGCGTTGATTGATACTGTCGAACGTTCGTATATCGACGATTATCTCGACCAGATTACAGTCTTGACCAATGGCCGTCCGGTGGATTACCTCATCATCAACCACATGGAGCCCGATCATTCCGGAGCGCTTAAGGCAGTTATTTCACGGTACCCAAACATCACGCTTGTAGGAAATAAGAAGACTTTTGAAATGGCTGCCAATTTTTACCAGGTCAGCCATAAAACCCTTGAAGTTTATGACGATTCGGAACTGTCGCTAGGTAAAAACAATTTGCAGTTTACGACCATACCCATGGTACACTGGCCTGAAACAATGGTTACCTACGAATCGACCAATAAGATTCTTTTTACCGGAGATGCCTGTGGAAGCTACGGAACTCTCGACGGTGGAATTTTTGACGACGAACTGGACTATACGCAATATGATGAAGAAATTGTGCGGTATTTCTCGAACATTGTAGGTAAATATTGCCCCCATACCCAGCGTGCATTGAAGAAAATAGCCAAGTACGAAATTAAAATGATAGCTGCCACTCATGGAATGATCTGGAGATCGCACATTGACTTCATCCTCGAAAAATATCATCAGTTAAGCACCTACCAGACCGAACCGGGAGCAGTGGTCGTTTATGGTTCGATGTACGGAAATACCGCTAAGATGGCCGAAATCATTGCCCGCCAGCTGGCTGTCAGAGGCATAAAAAACATCCGCGTTTACGATTCTTCCAAAACCCACCCATCATTCATCATAAGCGATATATTTAAGTATAAGGCGCTGATTTTAGGAAGCGCAGCATACAATAACGCGATGTTTCCAGCGGTCGAAACTTTACTGACAACGATAAAGCACATGGGAATTAAAAACCATTTGCTCGGAATTTTTGGTTCGTTCAGTTGGAACGGTGGCGGAGTTAAGAACCTTCAGAAATTTTCTGAAGAAATTCAATGGGAAGTTGTTGGTGACCCCCTGGAAGAAAAAGGTGCAATGAAAGCTGATCACTTTTATCGGTACATTGATCTTGCAAATGCCATTGCCGACAAATTACTGAAGGATTGATGGACTGAAGGACTGTACTGAAGTATCCAACAATTTAGCCATATAACCATCTGACCATTTAACTATCCGTAAATTCAATCCTTCAATTCATCAGTCCTTCATTTTGTGAATAACTATCCTGGTTTTCTGAGGGAAATCCGGACTGAGAAAATATCTTTGCAGGCTAAAATTTTAAATTTATGCAAACCTGGTTCGAGTGTAAAGTAAAATATGTAAAAATTGACGATGACGGCCGCGAACGCAAAGTCAGTGAAGTTTATCTGGTTGACGCCGTTACGTTTACCGACGCCGAAACGCGTATTATTCAGCAAATGGCGACCATGGTCCGTGGAGAATTTATCGTCGATAACATTAAAAAATCGAATATCGTTGAAATATTTCCACATGAGAATGGAGAATGGTGGTATAAAGCCAGGATTGGTATTGTAACCATCGACGAAAAAGCTGGGAAAGAAAAGAAAATAAACAACTATTTTCTGGTTGCAGCCGACGACATCAAACAAGCACTCCAACGGCTGGAGGAAGGACTTTCGTACATCCTGGTGCCTTACCAGACTACTTCGCTTGCAATTTGCAGCATTATTGATGTATTCCCATATTTTGAAGATGTTGTGAACAAGACAATTCCTTCCAACCTGAAACCTTTGTCGCAGATTACCAAACCTCCCGTTTTTGAAGATGAAGACCTCGATGAGGTTTATTCGTCTGACGACGATGAGGAAGCTGATACTGACGGTCAGGAATAAACTTCTCATTTTCTGATCTTTTCAGAATAATTAATCTGAAAATACGCTAAAAAAATCAGATCATTATTAGTGGTGCGCGACTTAAAAAATCGATGCAGAACCAATAATGATCTGAAATTAACGACTAGCTTTTATTATTTCCTGATTAGTTTATGCCGGTTTTAAAGCTGATCTTTTCAAATTGATCATGACTTTGTAGAAGTTGTATTTGTCGCGTTGCACCGGGTCGAATGAATAATAAGCGTTAACGATACGGCAAATGTCTTTCACTTCAGAATAAATAGCATTAATTTCCTTTTTCAGTTCAGCGCTTAACTGGTCTCTGCCACTTGAAATATCAAAGCAATTCTTGAGCTCAGCCAGTTTTTCTTTGTAAGTCAGTAAGCGGTTGAGCAGGTTTTCGTCGATACCTCCTGAGAGAATAATCTCCTGCAATTCGGGTGTCATGTTGCGCCTGAAAGTAGCCATCATTTTGTACAAGCTGAAGTGATCACCATTTTTTGCATCGCTGTAATAATCAAGGTATCCCAATTTGTCAAAAGTATTGTTCTGGAATTCCTTTTCATGGTTAAAATCAACTTTCATTTCAGCTTTGAATACGCTGATGTCTTTTAAAGCAGCGACCATCAGATCGTAAAATTTTCCATGTTTTTGCAGATGATCGGTTAGTGACTCCTCCGTAAAGTACTGGTGCATAATATTTTCAATTCTTTGCTTTAAACTACCAGCATAATCAGGCGTCCAATTGTGTCGGATAGAAGAGAGTTCGTAGATGTTCTCGCTGAATGATTGAGCGATCTTCCTGCATGTCAGAATAGTTGCAGTTCCAGTAAGGCAAGTTGATATGACATTCATAATAGCAAGTTTTAAATTATTAGTCCCCAAAATATACAAAATATAAACCTTAAAAAGAATGTCTGATGATGTTATTATTACGATTTGAATTATGAAGATTATTATTAATTTCTCATTACGGAAAAACAGGGAGTCTGCTGATGGGAAATCACCTATCTATGTGAGATTTACTATCAAAAATAAAAGAGTCGATCTCTCAACCGGTATTTTTGTCCCTCAAGACCAATGGGATGAAAACAAACAACATGTAAAAGGGAAAATACCGGGAACCAGAGTTTTGAATGACCGGTTAGATAAAATGAAAACTGAAATTCAGGATATTTATAATCAACTGAGGTCTTCCGGCGAAGAATTTGATGCGACCACGATCAAAAACAGATTACTTAATGCCGAAGAATCAAAAGGAGTATTGTTTGTTTTTGACTATTATCTGAATAGCATTATTGCTAAACTTAACAAGGGATATTCAATGGAAACCTATAAACACTATAAATCTTCACGAAAACGGTTAGCTGAATTTATAAGTACCCAATTGAAAAAAACAGACATTCCAATTCAATCCATCAATTATAAATTTCTGGATTCGTTTGATATTTATATCAGAAAGAATTTTAATAATCAGCAGAATACTGCATGGAATTATCACAAACACCTCCGTCGAGTCTTAAATCTTGCTATTTCGTTAGACTATATCGATAAAAACCCTTACTCTAAATTCAAAGTCGGGTTAGATGAAACACACCGCGAAATTCTTTCGATGGAAGAGTTGAAACGGCTGGAGGATAAAAAAATCCAGATCGAACGATTAAGTGTTGTGCGTGATATTTTTATTTTTGCATGTTATACTGGACTGTCCTTTTCTGATATAGCCAAATTAAGCCAGATCCATCTTCAACAAGGCGCAGACGGAAAAGAATGGATTATCATTGACCGATCAAAAACGAATAATCGCTGCCGGATTCCAATTCTTCCAAAAGCCAGGGAAATATTGAAAAGATATGAAGATTATCCTAAGATATCTAATAAGGATATTCTGCTTCCTGTTTTGACGAACCAGGAAATGAATAGTTATCTAAAGGAACTTGGAGACATTTGTGACATAAACAAGAACATCACTAGGCATATCGCTCGTCATACATTTGCCACTTCCGTAACCCTCAGCAATGGAGTTCCGATTGAAACCGTTTCGAAAATATTGGGACATACTTCGTTGAAAACGACTCAAATTTACGCGAAGGTTATTGACAAAAAAATTTCTGAGGATATGGATTTGTTACAAGCCAAATTAGGTAATCTCCAGAATTGATAAAAAAATCAAAGCGATTATGCCCAATTACCTGAAAAAACAATTGATCCCTAAAGTAAAACAAGTAGGTCTCGAAATAGTCCCTTTAAATTTGGTTGTTTTTGAATGATTTAACATCAAACTTATGTAAAAACACCGCCTGTATAATAAAATTTAGTTGGTATTGGTATAATTTGGGTTCTTAGACATTGACCCAGCTGGGATTCGAATTTATCTTGTATCAATCTGATTATCAACATGATTTAAAGCACTTATTTTACAGGTCTCGCTAAAGTCCCTATTTGCATTTCAATTTCTAATAGGGTAAATATAGAAATTTTTAGAAACATTGGAATTGAATTAAGAAAGATTTTTAGTGAATTTTCCTGAAACATATTCAAACTAATTTGAGCTCATTTGTTATCCATTTTGCGTACTTGTATGCATGTTTTCTTCGGTTTCCATTCGCCGTTCCGGTACCTTTCCATACAGGCACGGTGAAACTTCCGAAGTTCGTTTAGTTCTTCCTGAGGTATAACTTCTATTTGTTCAATTTGCTTTCGTTCGTCATTTATCCTATAAAAAGGGATGAAGGGGCATTCGGCAATCGGGTCCCCAAACGGACAGGCAGAGATTGGATTGATCAGATCGGCATTTTGGCGGATTTTTTCGGTGTTAATGCTTGACATACTAATTGTTTTTTAGTTGTTAACTTATTCTAAAAAAGGCGTGAACCAAAACTTATAGCTTCCAAGGTACCGCCAGGAACCCTAGTCTCAGTTAAGTCCGATCCACGCCAAAGACGCAGACATCGAACTTTTATTACTGAGACTTCAATCTGTAAAACTGGCGGTTTTAGGATTCTCGAATAAAAGTCAATATCGTTTATTTTGCTATATCCGAATTTTAAGTCCGGATACAATGATCAATTATTTTATCAACAGAGCAAAGATGAAAAACATACTGTAATATTTGATTTTTCAAAATAGTTCTTACTAATCTACATTTTTCAATTTTCATTCATCTTTTTCATCAATCATTCGCCGCAAGATGGCTATCAGATGATTCAAAAACTTAGCCTGTTCAATCTTCCTCTGCTGGATTTCTGTACGGAAATGATAAATATCTTTCTTTAACTCAACATTGAATACTTTTTCAAAGGCTTCTGCCAAATCCTTAATTGTGGCATTACCATTGTTAACTGAATCAGAATATTGAAGAGCATAAATGATCTCACCCAAATCAATTTTATGCCCCGTCCATTTGAGTGGCGATTTAAAATGACTTTGGTCATTTTCATCAGGATGATCGAGTTTTTCCATCTCCTTACAGATATAGTCAATCAGCATTTCGTTGGCCATGATTGTAGAAAAAGTACGGTCATGCCAGGTGAAGAACTCCTCGTCCAACAGGTGTTGGCTGTTTCGAAGTTCCAGTGGTATTTCAGCGTTTTCACGAACAAAATACTTTTCATCCAAATGTTTGAACCCGCATTTGAAGTACTGGACTTTTACCTGGTGTTCTTCCATGTACTCATTGATTTTGTAAAGGCGTCTCTGAAAGTACCTCCTGATTACAGGAACGTCGGCCTTTTGCAGTTTACTTTCCAGGTCAAAAACTGCCTGGTAGTATAACAGCTTACTGTAAACAGCCGGTTTGATCTTCTTGAAAAAGTAGATTTCCGATTTTCTGTCAGGAAACCCTTCTTTTATCACCAGTTCCCGCATGCGGTCCAATGCGATCTTGCAATGGCCGATTGCATACTCCATTTGTTCCGGAAGCTTCTCCGAAACTTCTTTCATCCTGGATAATTCATTTTCTAAATCGGAAATGATCTGAGCATGTGTTTTCATGGTAAAAATTAAACATGTTAATACTTGGGCTTCAATCTAAAAGCCCGTTAAAAAACTTCATCCTTCCACCAGATTCCATAACAGTTCAATTTCCCCTTTTCACACCCACATCAATGATTGCTCAAATTTTTTACATCTCCCAGCATATCACCTCCTTTCCTGAATAAAATAATAACTACATAATTTCTCAAAGTTTGATAACTATTTCTTCAACCCTGTCAAATCAGACTCTACCGTTATTTTCCCATTTCCGGGAACCACTTTTGCAGAGAAGTTGTCATAGAGCTCAATGTTGGAGGATGTCTTTAAGAAGATTTCTTTGTTCTCAACACTGTTGGTTATCAGTTCCATTGTTCCCTTTTGATTGAAGACACAGCCATAAATGTTGATTTTGGTTTTCAGATAGTCGGGCATTGCTTTGTTGCCACGAAAGTGGATCCGGTTATTCTTAAAACTTGAATTGCAGATAGTCAAAACATCGACAGGGGTGCCGATTGAGAGGAATTCAGTTGGTTGATTGTGAATTACCCTGATATTGTCAAAGACAAGCTGCTCCTGTTTAGGAATTTCAGCCCC
Source organism: Bacteroidota bacterium (assembly GCA_030684645.1). Lineage (GTDB taxonomy): Bacteria > Bacteroidota > Bacteroidia > Bacteroidales > Prolixibacteraceae > Aquipluma. The sequence goes on from JAUXUF010000342.1 coordinate 30,223, forward strand.
CGGATAGTAAGAACGGCTGTATCTGTCGTTGTCGAAATGTATTGAAAAACCAATCCGTGGTTTTTCGAGAAAAATATCGCGAAAAACAACATTTCTTACGCCAGCGGTATAGGTTACATCGGTTTGTACAACACCCCAGTTGATACCGTCCAGAACCTGGCTACCGCTCTCATGTGTTGGTTGTGTCAATGATTTGTAAACAGTACCGTCAGCTTTGGCCTGAACGCGATAAATCCTGTCGTTTGAAACTACTGCATCGGATTGCTGCACCTTCATGCCTGGCCGCCAATCGATCCATCCGCCGGCTAAGATGCGGCAAAAATAACCGGTGGTTTTTTCGGCATTCAGGTCGTGGCAGTTCTCCACTACGCCATCTTCAATCCAGCCTAACTCGGGGTTTCCAACAGCATAGTCGTGAGCATTGAGCGCTATCGCATCGTCAAAGGTTTGAAAGACTCCATTACTGATGGTAAAGCGCTTGCCACGCCCCAAATGAACCCCGTCCTTATCTCCTTTTATAATGACATCGTTGATAACAATATCTTCGAAAGTGCAAACCTGAATACCATATTGCGCCTTACCAAGGTCCATGCACCGAAACCGATCGATGCGCAAATCTTTGATATAGAAAAAGGCAAGTTGGCCATGAAGTCCGTAAGCCTCTTTAAAGATGCGGATATCAATCCCATTGACAATAATATATAGGCCTTCAATAGTAATGTTCTGGTCGTACGTTTTGGTGAGTGCTCCTTTATTAACAAAGACATGGGTGAATTTACCCTGCTCGTCAACCTTTTTAAGAAACACGTTATTGCCAAATACCAGCGAGGTATTGCTGCCAATATAAACTGTTCCGGCTATTTTATAGGTTCCCGGTTTACTCACCACAATCGTTCCAGTCTGATCGACTGCCCGTTGTAGTGCTTTTGCGTTTTCAATACCACTTGATTCGGGAGAAAAACCGAAGTTTGCAGCATTCACAAAGCCAGTACTAACTAGTTCCCCAGTTCCATACTGTTGTTGTGCGTTTTTTGTCTGTCCATAAGTTAAACTTGCAGAAATAAATAGTACTATAACAACTAATATATCAAGTTTTTGATTCATCATCTGTAATTTTTTATATCTACTTTTTTCTCATCTTTTGATGTCGCCTGATGTTATAATTTTAACAGTCCGGCACTCTGTGTATCAAGATAGAGTATTGCCGACCCGTGGTTTCTCAGAATTGTAGATGGGTAACGTTCTGTTACTTCCTGTTCAATTGTATTCGCCACAGCCTGTGACTTAGTGCTGCCCGGAACCATGCAGAAGATATACCTGCCATTGAGCAATGCCGGAATGGTTAGGGTTAA
>JAUXUF010000343.1 GCA_030684645.1 Bacteroidota bacterium
CGAAAAAGTTATTAAGCCATTCATTAGCCCTATTGTCAGTTTTCTGACTTTCAGCCAATATTGGACTTCTATAAAATTTTCTGAAATGTTCAGCAATTTTATTTTTCAAAATTCCAAATAGCCAGGTTTTGGGGTCACTTCTGCCTTCAAAAGACTGCATTGCCTGATACGCTGACAGAAATGTATCCTGCACCAGGTCTTCGGCAGTTTCTTTATTTCCGGTTTTGTAATAAGCCCAGGTATACATTTTATCTGAATACAAACCTACCCAGGATCTGACTGTTGCTGCGGGATTTGAGAGGTCTTTGATTGTATCCATGCCTTTTATGAAGTTAATGTACTAAGTTTTTTAAGAAACGATAATTTTCTTTATGAGAAAATAAACAAGCAAAAGTAATAAAAATTAGAAACCCCGTTCCCTCTGAAGGGACGGGGCTTTCTGCTTCTCTCACAAAACAATTAATCTTTGATTAGCTTTCTCACAAACCAGTTAGCATTCTGGCTCACAGTGATATAGTAAATGCCGTTTTTTGGCAGGGATACCTGCTTCATATAATTACCGTTAAAACTGGCGGCTTCATCAGAGAAAACCTGCTTCAGGTCGCTGTCCAGGATCCTGACCCTGGTTGTGCCGCGGCTTTCAAGGTTGAATGAAAGTCCGGTCTTACCGTTCGAAAAATTCGGGAAGAGGGTCAAATCCTTAATATCCAGGTCTGCAGGATCACTATCGCTTCCTGTTATTTTTTTCAGCTTATCTTTTTCGGCATCGCTGATGCGGATATTCATCCGGCTAGAGATCCCATCTTTATCTGTGTAATTATAATTGAATGAAGATGAATTACTCCTTTCCCTGAAGTCTGGAAATTCAGATCTTTCAAAAGTCATTGGAGGCAGCATCCTTCTGCCCGCACCCGGTGTCCGCATATCCAGATCCCGGTGCATGCTAATGATTCGTTTTCTCAAATTGCTGTCTAAAGCAAATGGAAAGCCCTTCATTAAAGTGTCACGCATACTTAACATGAGGCTGTCTCCGTTAAACTTATAAACTTGTACGCCATCGGGCCATTTATCATCAAAATTGCGATTCCTCACTTTGCCATCATCCCAATTTAACACTAGAGGCTGTTTTTCTGTACCTCTGATAATGATCTCACTGTCTTTACCATTATTGCGCCTGATGATCACTCTTTGCTCATTAGGCTCTCCGGCCATTTTTAAGCTGCCTTCCATCTCCTTAAATTCTTTTCTCAGGCGAATCTGCTCTTCTTTATTGGCTTCACTAAGTTTTCGGCCGTTAATAATGGTATCGCCATTATTAATAATGATACTTTGGGAGAGCCGTTTTTTTTCCTGAGCCTTAAGGGAAGAACCGGAACTGAACACGATCAGAACGAAAAACCCCATAAGCAAGCTGTGTGGATTAGGGATATAATTTTTCATCTTAGTACATTTGAGCTGAACAAAAATAGATCGGTGTTTGCGTGGATTTTGTTAATGCTTTGTTAAAATATGTTAAAACTAAATTGACTAAGAGCGGGTTAC
>JAUXUF010000345.1 GCA_030684645.1 Bacteroidota bacterium
AAAATATGATTGAAAATTCACCTGTTACTGAAACGGCGGTTCTGGTTGGCCTGATTACTAAAAATCAGGATGAGGTAAAGGCAAAGGAGTATCTGGAAGAATTGGATTTTTTAGCCGATACAGCAGGTGCTGAAGTGAAAAAGCATTTTCTGCAACGATTAGACATTCCTAATCATGCAACATTTGTCGGGTCAGGAAAATTGGAAGAAATTGGGATCTACATCAAAGCAAATGACATTGGTACAGTAATTTTTGACGATGACCTGAGTCCGACCCAACTCCGCAACATTGAAAAAGTGCTTGAATGTAAAATATTGGATCGTACTTTCCTGATTTTGGATATTTTCGCCAAACGCGCACAAACTGCCCATGCCAAAGTTCAGGTTGAACTCGCTCAATATCAATATATGCTGCCACGTCTTACCCGCCTGTGGACTCACCTGGAACGTCAGCGGGGAGGTATCGGGATGCGTGGCCCGGGGGAATCACAAATTGAAACCGACCGCCGTATCATTCTCGATAAAATTGCCCTGCTGAAAGAGCAAATGATAAAAATAGACAAGCAAAAATCAACACAGCGCAAAAACCGAGGAAGGATGGTCCGTGTGGCCTTGGTTGGATACACCAATGTTGGTAAATCAACCATGATGAACCTGTTGAGCAAATCGGAAGTCTTTGCTGAAAATAAACTTTTTGCCACACTCGATACCACTGTCCGGAAAATGGTGGTTGGAAACCTGCCTTTCCTGTTGGCAGATACCGTAGGGTTCATCCGGAAATTGCCCCACGGATTGGTAGAATCATTCAAATCGACGCTTGACGAAGTCCGTGAGTCGGACATATTGATGCATGTGGTAGATATTTCACATCCGGGCTTCGAGGAGCAAATTGATGTCGTTAACCATACTTTGAGTGAAATTCAGGCAGGCGATAAGCCTATGATTTATGTTTTTAATAAAATAGATGCCTTTACTTTTGTCGAAAAACAAGTGGATGATTTAAGTCCGCGCGAAAAAAGCAATATTTCGCTGGAAGAATGGGAAAGCAGCTGGATGGCAATGAGCAACACGCCATCGTTGTTCGTTTCGGCTAAAATGAAGCTAAACATTGAAGACCTGAAGAAAACTTTATACGAAGAAGTGAAGAAGATTCATGTAACCCGTTTTCCCTACAATGACTTTCTGTATGATGAAAACTGGACTGTGAAAATTGAGCAATAGAAGAGCGAGAGCTTCACTTCAGGTGAAGGTCTCACTGAATTTTTTCTATTTGATCTCGCCGTTCTTAATCAGCCACTCAGCAATCTGAACTGCATTCAGCGCTGCACCTTTTTTAATCTGATCACCCACACACCAGAATGTCAGGCTTTTAGGATTTGAAACGTCTTTTCGGATACGACCCACATAAACGTCATCCTTTCCTGAAACGAACAATGGCATCGGGTAAATTCTCTCTGCCGGTTTATCCAGAACAGTCAGTCCATCCAGTTTTTCCATGGCAGCTTTTACTTCCGGAATTTCCAACGCTTCTTCTGTTTCGACCCAAATGGCTTCGGAATGTGCACGTGCAACCGGAATGCGAATACAGGTCGCACTGACTTCAGCGTCAGTGTGCAAAATTTTCTTGGTTTCCCAGTTCATTTTCATTTCCTCTTTGGTGTAGTCATTTTCGAGGAAAACATCAATTTGAGGAATAATATTCATGGCCAATTGGTAGGGGAACTTCTGAATGGTAGGTTCTTCCCCATTGGCAACTTGTTTCATCTGAGTTTCCAATTCAGCAATGCCTTGTGCTCCTGCACCACTTGCAGCCTGGTAGGTAGCCACATGAACGCGAACTATTTTTGATAAATCGTTAATCGGTTTCAAGGCCACAACCATCTGAATGGTAGAACAGTTTGGGTTGGCAATGATATTTCTTGGACGGATTCTGGAATCTTCCGGATTGACTTCAGGCACAACCAACGGAACATCATCATCGTATCGAAAAGCGCTTGAATTATCAATCATGATTGCCCCGTATTTCGTGATGTCAACCGCAAATTCCTTTGAAATGGAAGCACCTGCTGAGGTTAGAGCAATGTCGATATCCTTAAAATCATCGTTATGCTTCAACTCTTTCACTACCAGCTTTTTGCCTCTGAATTTATACTCGTTTCCGGCCGAACGGCCTGACCCAAACAAAACCAGTTCATCGAGCGGAAAATTTCGTTCTTCCAGAACTTTCAGGAATTCCTGACCTACCGCACCACTTGCACCAACTACAGCAACTTTCATTTCAAATTGTATTTACTTGTTTAATTGTCTTCTGTATCCAAAACGGATTTGGCAATCTGATCAATTCTTGTTAAATTAAATCGTATTTACAAATCCACTGGCATAAATATTGGTTCAAAAATAAAGCTTTGCTTTTAATTTATCTAAAAATGGCCAAAATAATTTTTATATTTCCATTTATACTTGTCCATTTTTTAACAATCGTAAGCAAAAATGCCTTTTGCTCATATACGCCCATCAGTAATTATCCGGTGAATAACCAAATTCCCTTCGGGATTGATACCGTCAATTTCATATTTCATGACGATTTTGAAGATAAGAACCTTTCCAGATGGAAACAAACCAGTGATTGGGAGGTTTCAGCTTCAGAAAAAATTTCAGGAGGATTCTCCTTGAAACATTCAGCAAAAGCTACAAGTGGCTCATCATCTGTCTTCCATTCGGCTGGTGCCGACTTGAACGATTTTGATGTAGAATGGTCCTTCAATCTTAAAAACGGGAACTGGGATCCTTCAACTTCTAACCGGTTTTGGTTTTATCTGAGCGCCGATACGATCCGAACCGATCTGATCAACGGTTGGGCTGTGGGCGTGAATATCTCCGGAAGCAGCGATCTGCTTGAAATTTGGCGATTTAAAAACGGCAAAGCTGATACCCTGATCGTTCAATCAGATCTGGATTGGAATGCATCAACATTGGCGACTATCAAAGCGAAACGAACAGCACGCGGCGTCTGGATGTTAAATTATCAGAAATCCGGAGAGGCACTTAGCCAGGAATTCTCCGGAACAGATCCAATGGTTTTCAATTTGAGGAATACCGGACTCTACTTCAATTACACACCTACCCGCTCCGGACAATTGTGGATCGACGATATTTCTGTAACCCGGCAACCTTCAGGACTTTTCATCCAAAAGCTTACACTTATAAACTCGCATTGTTTATCTCTCACGTTTAATCGTCCGGTCAATCCGGGTTCTCTTCACGCTGGAAATTTCAAAATGAATGATGAGAATAACCTGAATATTCCAATTACACAGGTACTGCCGTCTCCGGGTTATGACCGATCAATCCATATTACTTTTGGAAAAGTTGATGGTATTGAGCTTGTTTTAAGCGTTTCCGGAGTTTCCGATTTTTCGGGGAAAATGATGAAATCCGACACACGAACATTTTCCTACTCTTTTTCTCCTGAAGTCGGATCAATCCTGATCAATGAAATTCTGTTTAATCCATTTTCGGGAGGAGTCGATTTTGTGGAGCTGGTGAACGTTTCAGAGAATGCCATTCCAATAAACCGGTTGAAGTTGGCCGCTCGAAATGAGATGCAGGCTCTGAAACAAATCAATGCACTCACTACTGAAAACAGGTACCTGAAACCGGGACAATTCCTCACCTGCACCAAAAATCCTGCAATAATAGCAGCACAATACTTTTCACATGATCCGGAAAGTTTTTGCTTTATGAAGTCTTTACCCAGTTTTCCGGATGATGCCGGAACAGTCGTTTTGTTAAACGATTCGCTCGAAATACTGGATGAATTCAGCTATTCGGCCAAAATGCATTCCCCTTTTCTGGTCGATGAAAACGGAGTTTCACTCGAACGGATTTCGTTGAAGAAACCAACCTCAGAACGCAGCAACTGGGCATCGGCAGCCGCATCTGTCGGATTTGCGACTCCCGGATTGCTTAACTCCCAGGCAATAAGTGAAACTGAAATTCAGGATGAAATTTTGCCGGAACCAAAAGCTTTTTCACCCAATGGCGATGGGTACAACGACCAGCTGAGTATTAACTTTCGACTAAACAAACCCGGATACATCGCCAATGTGCGAATTTTTGATGCTGTTGGAAGGCCAGTAAAATACCTGGTTAAAAACCAGTCGCTTGCACAGGAAGGAAGCTGGCTCTGGAATGGCGACAGTAATGACGGACAGAGGCTTACAATAGGTGTTTACATCATTTTAGTGGAAGTTTTTGATCAGACCGGGAATACTAAAACTTTCAAGAAAATTTGTACGTTGACAGACCGGCTGGAATAACTGATTACCTTCGTTTGTCAAGGCGCATTCGTGTCATTCGTTCACGCATCCCACCATTTTTTAGGAAATCCTCACCAAGCGATTGTAACTGATTAAACAACATATAGTCGGTTTGCTTGATCAGACAAATGGCCATATTGGCAATGGTTTCGGGTGGACGGGTCTTCACCAGTGGCATATAGAATACAGAATCGTTATGTCTTCGCCCTAATTCACACATCTTCAAAAGTTCTACCGAACCATTCTCCCATTGGCGGTGATTTCTTGTACGCAGGTAGTCTTCATAATCGATCAGCAGTTCCTGCAAGCTCGCCTTGGCAACATTCACCAGTTTAATTTCTGTCTCCTTCGATGTAGCCGAGGCAGCACTCCCCTCTCAATATTTTGCTTGCCAGAGCGGGCAGCCTGCACCATTTGGTCGATGGTCCGATCGCCGCGTTGCAAATAATTCTTGCAGAAATGGTAGGTAATGTCGTATATCGCTTCTGCCTTCTGGTAAGTGTACAACTTCCGGTAATTTCCGGTCCGTGGCAACAAAGGCTCCTGGTTTTGCTGACTGTTGTTCATTTTCGTTGTATTTTGTTGTTCCTACGGGTTCCCTTCTTAAGGTCCTTAGTGTCAGTGAGAACTTTAATGATCTTAAAAGAACGCTTCCTAAAGTTACAACTTTCTGCAGAAAACTACATTTGTTGATGACCGAATTCGCGTATTTCCGCTTTATGCTGTTTCGAATCTGGTGAACGAATAATTGTTAATTCAATACCTTTATTTCGATAGTTTGCAGAATAATGTTAAATTGCAATTCAATTCAAAGTCAAAATCCATCCTATGAATCAAAACCTATTTTCATTTGCCTGGCGCGAAACCGTCCGGTCTGCCTACTGGGGTAAAAGTATTGCCACTAATATCGGGCTGGGATTTCTGGCTTTGTATTTATCGGCGAATTTTCTTTTCCTGGGGTTTTTCATTCCTGAAATTCTGATCAAGAAATATCCGGATATCGATCCTGTTAGCAAGTTCAACAGCATTCTGTTGGCCTATTTTGTCATCGACATGATCACGCGCCAACTGATGCAAAAGTTGCCGACCATCAGTTTCAAGCCTTTTCTGATCCTGAATATCCGACGTCGAAAAATCGCCAATTACCTGATGCTTCGGTCGGTATTTAATTTCTTTAATGTGTTGCCCTTCTTTTTGTTGATTCCGGTTCTGTTTAAACTGGTTAGTCCTGCACATTCGGGCTTGTCAACTTTGAGTTGGTTTCTGGCTGTGACGATCCTGATTTTCAGCAACCATTTTCTGGCTATTTACCTGAAGTGGCGGTTCAATGAAGCAGAATATGGTTTTTTTATTTTACTCGCTGCTTTTGCCTCCCTTTTTGCTGTCAATTATTTCGGATGGATCGATTTCTCAGGTTTACTGGGCAAACTGCTTGACCTGGTCCTGGTTAATCCGGCATTGATCTTTCCCCTTCTTATCCTTCCGCTACTATTTTATTGGATGAATATTCAGTTCCTGATTGGCCGGATGTTCCTCAACCTGGTTTCAGGAAAGCAAAAAGTTGAAAAGGTCAGCGATTATTCGTGGCTGAACAAACTGGGCGATACCGGAAAGTTTATCGCGCTCGAACTGCGGCTGATCTGGCGAAACAAGCGCCCGCGTTCGGTAGCCATGATGACCGTGATCATGCTCGGTTATGGATTCCTGGTTTACCGTACCGATACCGTTCACGAAACACCGGAATTTATTTTTATTCTGGGCGGAATCATCCTGGTGGGAATGTTCTCGATTTCGTACGGACAATTCTTCCCCGCATGGCACAGCAATTATTTTTCGATGCTCATGTGCCAGCGCCTGAAAATGAAACAGTTCCTGCAATCGTTTTACATGCTCATTACAGTTGTTTCAGTGTCGTGTTATTTGATAACGCTGCCTTATGCGCTGATACATACCAAAATTATTTACACACATCTGGCCCTGTTGCTGTACAACCAGGGCATCAATATCCCGGTCATTTTCTGGATTGGTCTTTACAGCAAAAAAAGGCTCGATTTAAGCCAGTCGTCGGTTATGAATTACCAGGGAATGGGAGCCTCGCAATGGTTGGCCGGATTGCCTCTCCTGCTTGGCCCAATCCTGTTTTTCTATCTTTTCAAATATACTTTCGGCACTGTTGGCGGGTATGCCGGACTTGGAGTCCTGGGACTTGCAGGCATTCTCCTTCATTCGGTCATCATCGACTATTTCGCCAAATTATACCTGAAACAAAAACACCAGCTCATCCAAAACTATAAAAACTCCTGATCATGATCCAGATACAAAACCTCATCAAAGCCTACAACAAAGAAATTGTTCTGAATATTCCTGAACTGACCATCGAAAAAGGCGAGATTTTCGGCCTGGTCGGCAACAATGGCGCCGGAAAAACCACCATGTTCAACCTAGTACTCGACCTGATTGTTGCCAGCAAAGGACAAATCATCAGTAAAGGCATCAATGTGCGTGAATCGGAAGACTGGAAAGATTTTACAGGAGCTTTTATCGACGAGACATTCCTGATAAACTACCTGACTGCCGAAGAATATTTCGGATTTATTGCCGGGTTGCGGCGGATGAGCAAGACCGAAACCAGCGAATTCCTGGAAACCTATATTGACTTTTTCCACGGTGAAATTATAGGCAAGAAGAAATTTATCCGGGACTTTTCGAAAGGGAATCAGAAAAAAGCGGGCATTGTGGCTGCTTTGATGGGCAAACCGGAAGTCATCGTTCTGGACGAGCCTTTTGCCAACCTTGATCCCAGTTCGCAATACAAACTCAGGAAACTGATCAAGGATTTTGCAGCAGAAAATGGCTCGACATTCCTGATTTCTGACCACACCCTCGATAACATTGCCGATGTTTCCACCCGCCTGATTATTCTCGAAAAAGGAAAAATTGTAAGGGACGTTCCAAAAACTGAAACCACACTTCAGGAAGTAGAAGCATTTTTTAAACCGGTGGTTGAAGAGGATTTTATGTAAACATCAATTTTTAACTTTATTCTGAACCCGGAAAAACATCCAGGGGAAAACACAATTTACACCCATGGAATTTACACCCGAACAAAATATTGCTTACGACAAAGCTGCCCTATTATGTAGCCGGTCAGAAAAATGCACTTCCGAGATTTTGGAAAAACTAAAGCTTTGGGGTGTGTCGGCAGAAGAATCAGAACCGGTAATTGATCTGTTAATGACGGAAAAATACCTCGACGACGAACGGTTTGCCCGGGCTTATGTGAAAGATAAATTCCGGTTTAATCATTGGGGGAAGCAAAAAATCGCCCACATGCTCCGGGTTAAAAATATTACTTCGGAAATTTTGGAACTGGCTTTTGAAGAAATTGAAGAAGAAGGTTACTCCGATGAACTCCGAAAGTTACTGGCCGACAAAGAGAAATCGATCAAAGCGAAAGATCAGTACGACAAGCGCAACAAACTCATGCGGTTTGCTCTTGGACGCGGATTTGAGTCGAATAAGATTTATGCGGTTCTCAAAGAGTTGGGAATCTGAAAAACGGAAGGTGAATAATTCGTTTCTCTGTCACTTTGGTGCTTTGGCACTGAAATCAAGTCAATCATTTTCTTATTTCGAACTCAGGTTGATAGGAATAGTCAGAACTTATGCTTATTTTAAACGTTTCATTTTTAAACCTATAAATCGATAGACTATGAAATGTAATGTTGGATCAACTGACCGTATCATCCGCATCGTTATTGGACTTGGAATTGCCATTGGCGGTGTCATATTTGAAAGTTACTGGGGTCTTCTCGGAGTTTTACTGATGGCAACCGGTGTATTCAGGTGTTGTTTAGTTTACCTGCTTCTGAAGATTAATACCAACAAAGAGGAATCGTAGTACAGAATTCTTTTTAGAATATGAAGAAAGGCTGTTGTCAAAAACTGACAACTTCTCTCCGTCTTTGTTCGTTTTCAAGTTCAAGGGGTGACTCCAGGTCAACCCTTAAAAATCAGTTTAGTCAATCCATCTTTAATCCAAAACTTCATGGGATTTGCTGAATAACGATATTAACCATTGATTGTAAATGTGTTGTCATGTAATTACAGTATTTTTTAACATTCGAATCAGAAGTCTCGCGCAATAGGTTTGTTTTTTTGGATCAGGCGTATATCTGGCCGGGAATTCCCAGAACTAATCTGTCTTTACCAACATCACCTGATCTAAAAAGAAGCTATTGATTTCGCCGTTCATGTTTTCATTTGAAGGATCAAAGCAGATAACAAAAGTATTTTCTCCCTTGACCAGATCAATATTTTCCGGGTTGGTCAGTCCCCAGTTCGACCATTCGTCTTTGCCGCGCTGAGGAAATACGAGCGAACACACAAAGTTATTGTTGACATACAGCGATCGTACCCCGCATTTGTTGTCGGTGTTCATCGGGCCGCTCCCGTTGGCATACCTGAACTGTAGCCGGTAACTTCCTGTTTCAGGAACACGAACACTGAAATGCAGTTCAGCGCTGTTTTTTTTGCTGAACACCACATACCCTTTTCCTGAAAATCCTTTAACGGCATGTTCTGCTTTCAGGTTGAAACTTTCGGCCTGCAACACGGTTTGTCCCAAGTCAGGAAACACCTGGACGGGATTGCTCTTAAAGGATTGTACGCACTGGCTGTCAACAGCCAATACCTGGTATTCCGAAAAACCGGACGGTTCGCCCAGTTCGATGCCGGTTGAGGAGATTGTTTGCCACATTTCGCCGTTGCGGAAAAGTTCGTATCCGGAAGCTTTTTCCACCGGAGTCCAGCTTAGTCGGTTTTCTTCCAGGCTCAGCACAGGGGTTTCAGGAGCAGTGTAATTTTTAAGGAGTTGAACCGGGGTTGAATTTATGTGTCCGGTCATCGTGATCACAATCGAGTGGTCTCCGGTCAGGCTAGCCGGAATGGCATGATTCCCATCTTCCTTGCCATCAATCTTAAACGACGAGATTTCGTCGCCGAACCCATCAACCGAAATGGAATAAACACCTTCCCGGTAGTGAAAATTATCCAGGAAATATGTTCCCTGGCAGTTTTCAGGAATAAGCGGATGAAACACCAAACGTCCGGGTTCGAATTCCATTCCCAGCAACACCCGGTAGGTCATGGCCAGTTGACCCGCGATGCTCCACAACTGCCGGTCGGAATTGATCACGGTCCCGGCAAAATCACCGTCTCCGGCCACATAGTTTTCCTTGTTGGTCAGGAACAGGGCCGATTGACGAAGCATCGAAGCCAGTCCGTAGTTTACCATCTCCGCGTGTTTTTCCTTCGCGGCCGCCAGAGTCCAGAAGGCCTGCACAAAAGGCCAGATCGCATTGTTGTGGTATGACGACAGGTTCGGAATTTGCGGGTAAATGCACGGAATGCCGAAATCGAGAACCGGTGCGTGATTCATCACTGCGTCACGCTGCTCGGGCGAAGCAATATCAAACAATACACAAAATGCCTCTCCCAAGGCTTCGGATCGTGGCGAAAGGGTTTTGTAACCGTGCCCGTAAAGGTATTGTCCGTAATATTGTTTATCCGGAAGCCACAAATATTTATTGATGTTTTCTCTGAGGATTTCTGCTTGTTCAGTCCACTCATTACTTTCACCGAGTTCGCCGGCCATTTTGCCCAGAATCGTCAGCACACGGAAATGAGCGGCATTGGTGCCCAGGTTCAGCGAAGCATAAATATCGGCAGGCTCCATCCAAAGCGGATAGGTTTGTTTGCGCCAGTCAAGAAACGACGATTCGCCCCGCATCAGCCCGGTTTTCCGGTCTCGAATGGTGCGGGCATCGGCATTCACCGAATTCCGGATAATCTGATATGCCGATTCGAGCCAGTTGCGGTCGCCGGTATAGGTGTAAATTTCCCAGGCGGCCATGGCCCAAACCACCCGGTCGCTCGA